>JAFGOK010000289.1 GCA_016926535.1 Micromonosporaceae bacterium
TCCCCGGCGGCTTTCGCGTCGATGCCCTGCCCGGCGATGGCGGCGGTCAGCGCGTTGGTCGCCCACAGCAGTTTGCCGCACAGCAGCAGGCTGGTGTTGGCGGCGACCGCCGCGACCGCCAGCCGCGGCAGGACCTGTTTGAGCCCGTGGCGGGTCTGTAACGTCTCTCGGGAGGTCACGACGAAGCCGGCTGCCACGATGAACAGCACGAACACCGCGTTGGTGATGACCAGGTTGGCGCTCCACAGGCCCCGGACCCGCTCGTCGGCGGTCAGGTCGGGGCTGGCCAGCAGGGTTGTGCCGAGGGTCGCCATGACCGAGTTGATGTTGTCTTCGACGAGGTCGGCGAAGAATTCCCGGATGGCTTTGCTGATCTGCCCAGAGACGTCGTACCAGGCCGGGTCCTCGTCGTCGGATGGCGTGTCTGGCTGCGGTGAGGGCTCGGGTTGTGGCGAGGGATCGGGGGTTGGAGCCGGTGTCGGCGTTGAGGGCTGTGGGGTGGTCGGGGGATTGGGCGTCGGGGTTGGTGCTGGCTGGGGTGTTGGGGTCGGTGCGGGTGCCGGACCGGCCCAGCCGGCGTTCGGAGCGATGCCGGTCACGCCGGCGAGGACGAGGAGCCCGCCCAGTGCGAGGCCAGCGAGGATTCGGGCGGGTCGGCGGCGGGTCGTCGTGTGTGGGGTGTCCATCATGCCACCCAGGTGCCGACGATGGTGACGAACAGGGGCGCCAGCATCGCGAGGGCGTAGCCGAGGGCGGCGGACTTCAATGCGAGCTTGGCCTTCTCCACCTCGCTGGGGTCGCCACCGGCGGCCAGGTACCGCAGGCCGCCGACGGTGAGGAACAAGGTGGCGACGGCCACGAGGATGCCGACCAGCCAGGTCCGGATGTTGTTGACCACGGCCTCGATCGAGTCGGCAGCCAGCACCGGGGCGGTGCTGGGGTCGGCATACGCGGCGGCAGGAGCCAGCACGATAGCTGCGATGAGAACGGGCAGGGCGAGGCGGGCTGCGAGACGTCGCCCCTGGTGAGCGCCGCGCCCACCAGCACGGGAGCGGATGCGGATCATGGGTGGTACCTCCATCGGTGACGTCCCATCCGGCCGCGCCGTGCGCGGCGCGGCCGGACTCGTGGCGCGAGAGATCACGGAAAGGGAGTTCGGGTCGGGGATTTGGTGACCGTGTGCCGGACCGGGGTGGGCCGTCCTCCTCACGAAGGGGATCGGTGGCCGGAGCGGGGTGTCAGCGCCCGCCAGCGGGGCCGGTCGGCGGTCACCAGGTGCGAGGGCGGAAAACCCTGCACTATGGGATTACAAATCGAGGGGTCTGATTGGAAAACTCCCAGCTCACCGGGGGTCAGACTCCGTGGTACGCGGCTGTCGGGTCGGGTGCGGTGGTGGCGGTGGCCTCCGCGACCGTCTCCGCCCACAGGTCACTCAACTCGCCGGCTCGGATCGCGGCGACCAGGCGTTCCTCGGCTGCTGAGCGTCGCTTGTAGAGGTTCCAGCGGGCCTGCCCGATCCGCTCGGCGTACTCGGTCAGCGTGGTCTCCTCCAGCCGGGTGACACCGATCAGATCAGCCTCCCAGGCGGTGATCACCTTGGCGCGGACCGCGCGGGCCAACACCAGGTCAGGGTGCCCGCACGGTGGGGGCGGCAGCGCCGAACCGGGAGTGAATGTCACCTCGCCGCTGGCCGCCGGTTCGGCGGCCCGCAGCATGGTGCGGGCAGTCGAGAACGCCGCCGACAGTAGCTTCGAGACCACCCCGGGGCGGCTGGTATCGACGACCTTGAGGGCGCGCAGGAACGCCTCGACCAGGGCGGCGTGCACGTCTCCGCCGCTGAGTTGGGCCAGCAGGTGGGCCTTGAACCGCAGGCCGGGCAGGGCGACGCCGACCGCGCCGACCACCCACCGGGCCTCGCCGGTACGGGCCTGCGCGACCAGTAGCCGCCAGACCGAATCTCGGGCCGGGTACGAGCAGGACGGGTGCATCAGGATCGAGGCCAGTTCCGGCAACGGGATCGAGCGTTGCGGCAGGCCGTGGCCGATCTGGCGGCCATCGACCGTCAGGGGCCTCGGACCGGCTGCCAACAGCCGGAACCGGGTCTCGATCTCGTCCAGGAGGGTCAGCTCGTCGCGTCGCGCGGAACGGGTGTCGGGTCGGGTGTGGGCATGCGAGGGCATGGGGCATCTCCAGCATGGGCGTGACGGGGGAAGCCGTTCGGCAGACCAGGGCCGTTCGGCGATGCCCCTTCAGCTCAGCAGGCGCCTTGAACACATCTTGAACGCCATTCGCAGCTCACAGGGGTTGAACACGCGTGGCCCAGCCATGAACACATGTGGCGAGCTCGATGGGGTGGCTGAAGGTCAGCAGTCGACTCGCTGTCGAGGTGTTCAACCCGTGACCTGCGCGTTCAACCCTCAATCGGCCGCGTTCAGCGTCCGCTGCGCACTCGATGAACACGCACCGGGCGTCAGGAGGCCGAGAATCTTCGATTCCGATGTGGAGCATCCGCCCGGGTATGTCGCGTACACGGGGCTGCGCACGGCGTTCACGTCCCAGAAGTCCGAAAAGTGGCTCCGTTCAAGCTGATCAACAATCTCGTTCACGACATGAACGAGAATCCGTTCAACTTGCGCTCAATCCACCTGCCCGCGTTCAAGCTGATCGATTTCGCTCGACGGCGACGGCTCGGTGCGGGTCTCGCAGCTGCTGTGAGAAAGCATCGAACCTTGCAGCACGGGTAGGCCCTGACCTGGGGAGTGCA
>JAFGOK010000290.1 GCA_016926535.1 Micromonosporaceae bacterium
AGCGCCTCATCCAGATTCGCCACGGCCCAGATGATGGCTGACGTGAACGGGTCGATCAGGTAGGGCCGAGCCATGGGCAACGGCGAATCCGGTGCCGTCCCGCGCAGCCGCAGTCTGGCCTGTCGAGCGTCCAGCCCATACAGCCGAAGCTCATCCGGGCCGGGCACCGCGCCGACGACCAGCCCTCGCCGAGGCCTGTGGAGAAACGGGTTGTCGCCGTACCCGGGTGGCACCTGGGCGAGAATCCGATCGAGGTCGGTCGCCGGATGCACCTGGGCGTCGATCTCGACTCCTGGATAGAACTGGCCTGGCGGCGCCCAAATCATCGTCCGAGTCCCGGCCGCAGCCATCGCTTCGGCGTGCCGCAGATCCGGTGCCAGCAAGGAGTACCCGGTATCGGGAGGACTCGTCATGACCAGCCCACTTTGGCCGCGATGCTGTCGCGTCACCACTGCGCGAGCACTACTGACGGAGACCCCCTCGATCCGGTCGTACTCGCCGACCAGCGTTCCACCCGCGTCAAGAAGTCGGTCGCACCGAACCCAGAAGTCCCGCGTCACCCGCTGATGGCCGGTCTCGACGTTGGCTATGGTGCTCCGCCCGTACAGGGTCAGCGGTGCCAGGCTCTGCTGGGTATGACCAACAGCTTTCCGCAGCGCCGCCAACTGCTGGCCCAACGCCCGCCATGCTGCGGCAAGGTCCCGAGGATCTGCTATCGCGCCCTCGGCGTGATTGGCAAGACCGGCAGGCAACATCAGCAACCCTACGTGTCTCTGAGTGGCAATTCGGTGACATACACCATAGCGATGGCGGCTGATCAACGTGCCCCCGACAATGTCGGAGTTTTGTCGGAAGGCCGCACCCGGTCTTCCCTGACATCGCGTTCCGTGCTCACCGGCCGGAAGATCACGCCCGACGACCACGCTGAGCTCGGCAGCCAGGGGGTACTTCGGCTCACGCCCGCCTGTCCCCGGCCCAAGGGGACGAGCGGTCCCAGAGACTCGTACTGCTTCAGGCGCCCATGCGGCGGGAGTCGTGTCGGAGCTTTGTCGGAAGCCGACTTCGCCGCTGTCCGACATCCTTGTCGACCACCTTGAATGAGTTGACACCGGCGGCCAGCCATTCGGTCGTCAATCAGGCGAGCGGCGCAAGCACACCTCCCAAGCCCACTCCCGACGCCGCGTGGAAGGACTCCGCGATGATCCGACCTGGATAGAGACGCATGAATTTGACGACACTTCGTGCCTGGGATTCGTAGTGGCCCAGTGCCGCCAGCTTCGCGGTCAAGGCGTCGTAGGCGGCAATGCAGATGGTGGTAGGCAGGCTCGTCCGCACCACGTCTCCCGGGTGAAGGAACCCGGGCCGGACTGGCTCTGTGAACTCGGCGGGCGAAGCAAAGTAGTACAACTCGACCGACGCTTCGTGACTGGCCTCAACGGCGCGGGAAACGGCCTGGTGGGCGGCAACATGATCAAGGTGGCCGTTGACGCCGTTGGGCGGGAACGTGAGCACGGCAGCGGGCTTCAGGCGCTCAAGTTCGCCCGCCACAGCCGATGCCAACTCGTCGCCCCGAGCCGAGAGCCCGCCATCGGGAAAACCGAGGATGGTCAGGCGTTCAACACCGAGGACTGCTGCGGCGGCCTGTGCCTCATGAGTTCGGAGAGCGGCGAGTCTGTCCTGGGAGCACATGCCCAGCGTCCGCCCGTTCTCCCCGCTCGTCAGTATCAGCACGGCCACGGAGTGCCCAGTGTCGGCGAGTCTTCGGATCGTCCCGCCGCAGTACAGCGTCTCGTCGTCCGGGTGGCTGACCGCAACAAGGATCGTCGCCACGCGTCCACCCCTTCCCGTTCAAACCCCGCCAACGATAGAGGAGTCCACCCGCGATGCCAGCGATGAGAACCCTGGATTTCCTGGACGGCACAACCTTCACGGTCAGTCACGACACGTGCCGGGGCTGTTTCATGAACGACCATGAGCACGAGCTCCCGGCGATCCTCGCGCCGGTGCTCGACGACGGCATCATCACCGTCCGGCAGGACGCCGAATGGGCGGTTCCCAGATTCATGATCGTCGGCATTCGGCCGCATCTGG
Source organism: Micromonosporaceae bacterium (assembly GCA_016926535.1). GTDB lineage: Bacteria > Actinomycetota > Actinomycetes > Mycobacteriales > Micromonosporaceae > JABDRL01. Next base: position 2,092 of record JAFGOK010000290.1, read on the forward strand.
GTTCCATCGGCCAGATCCCGCTGGATCTGGCCCACCGGCTGGCCACCGTCATGCACGTGGTCAGGCAGGCGATGGACGAGTTTCCCGACATCTGCGCCGTGCAGACCTACCAGGAGGAGAAGCTCGACCGTCCCCACTATCACACCTGGATGCTGCCTCTCTGGAAGTCCACGATGGACCGCCATGCGATCAATCCCCGGATCTACGAGTCGAGCATCCCGCGCTACCTGGAACTCTTCGAATACCGTCACCGCCGCGAGGCGATCGAGCGATGCGCGGGCCGGATCAGGGGCTTCCTGCGCAGCTCGGACCTGCTGCGGCGCCAGGGTTTCCTGCCGCGAACCCCGCACGTCGAGTCGCACCCCGGGTCGCGACGCCGGGGAGGTGTATCCGTCCCATGCGTATAGCGCAGGTCGCGCCCCTGTGGGAGCCGGTGCCGCCGACCCGGTACGGGGCTGTGGAGACCCTGGTCGCCAGCCTCACCGGCGAGTTGGTCCGCCGGGGACACCAGGTCACGGTGTTCGCCTCCGGGGACTCGTCGGTCGCTGGATTGTCCGCGGTCTGCCCCCGCGCGCTCAACCACGATGACTCGCTGGTCGAGCCCGAAGCCTACCGGCTGATGCAGATGCGGCAGGTCATCGACCGTGTCTCCGAGTTCGACGTGATCCATTCCCATCTGCACTCCAACACCGGCTGCCTCGGCCTGGTAGCACTGGCGGGAATGAGCACCCCGGTCGTCCACACCGTGCACTGCTTCTTCAACACCGACAACACACCCCTGTTCCGCCGGCTCGCCGACGAGCGATTCGTGGCCGTCAGCGCCGACCAGCGTTCGTCAATGCCGGGGCTGAACTACCAGGCGACCGTCCACCACGGCGTCGACCTGTCCCGGATTCCGTTTTGCGAGGCCCCGGACTCGCCGCCCTACCTGGCCTTCCTGGGACGCCTACGTCCGGAGAAGGGTGCCCACATCGCGATCGAGGTAGCTCGACGGCTCCGCCTGCCGCTCAAAATCGCCGGACGAGTCAAGGCAGCCGACCGGTCATACATGCGACAGACGATCCAGCCGCATATCGACGGCGATCAGGTCGAGTACCTGGGCGAACTTGACCACACCAGCAAACTCCAACTGCTCGGGGGCGCGGTGGCGACGCTGCTGCCGACCACCCTGCCAGAGCCGTTCGGGCTGGTCACCATCGAATCGATGGCCACCGGTACCCCGGTAGTTGGCTTCGACACCGGCGCCTTCCGGGAACTGGTCGTGCACGGCCGCACCGGGTTCATCGCCCGAACCATGGACGACCTCACGCGATACACCCGACTGGCCGCGCGGCTCGACCGGGCCGCATGCCGGTCGCGGGTCGCCAGGCCGTTCTCCCTGCCACACATGGTCGACCAGTACGAGGCGGTGTACCAGGCGGTTCGGCAACCGCTGATCGCGACGCCGGGCTGACCCCGGCGCACCGCCCGTCCGGCCAGAAGGAACAGCCATGCTCCGCAGTCTCATTCTGTCCGCCAGCAACCGGTGCTTCCTGTCGTGCCCCGGCTGCTACAACCACTTCGGGCACCAGGTCGCGGGCACCAGCGACATCGTGTCCTTCGTCCGACGAATCCACGTCCGGGTCCCGCTCCAGAAACTCACCGTGGGCGGGGGCGACCCCCTGGCCAGGCCCGACATCACGGAGTTCCTCTCCGGCCTTCGCCAACTGGGTCTGCGAATCCACCTCGACACCGTCGGGTCAGCCTTCCTCGGGAACGCACCCATCCGCTTCCGGGGACACGGATCCGTACCCCAAGTCGACGCCTCCGTAGTCGCAGGCCTCGTCGACCTTGTCGGTATCCCGCTGGACGGATCCACCGACGCGGTCTTCCGCCGGTTCCGGAGATTCGCCTCGGTCGCCGAGCAGGAGTCCGTCCTCGATCTCCTCGCGGACGTCGGGGCCGCCATCTGCGTCAACACCGTCGTGCACCGGGGAAACCACGACGACCTCGCCCGGATCGGAGCGATCATCGGCGACCATCCCCGGGTACGGGAGTGGCAACTGTTCCAGTTCATGCCCATCGGCCCGCAGGGCTACCGGAACCGGCACAGCTACCAGATCAGCGAACCCACATTCGATGCTGCGGTCCGGCACCTTCACCGGACCGTGCCGGCGACGGTCCGGATCGTCGCGAAGTCCGCCAGCAGCCGCAAGCACCGCTACCTGCTGATGGACTCCGCCGGGACGCTCTGGACACCCCGTCAATACTGCGACGGCGACTGGACGGTCACGGACGCCAACGACGACCGGCGGATCTGTGGCACGATCGACGATCCGTCGACCGTGGACCGGATTGCCGCCATGTTCGCCCCTGGTGCTCCCCGTCAGCGGTGCCGCAGCCACGAAAGCGTGTGAAGGCCCTTTGTTGCTGCCCTGGGGTGGAGTGGCCGACGCTTCGACCAACCCCAGCCCAGGGCGCAGACCGGGCGGCTACGCTGCGGCGATGGCTGCGGCGATCTCCTCGACGGCCCGGTCGGGGGCCACCTTGCGGGTCTGGCCGGTGGCCCGGTCGGTCACCTCGACGACACCTTCAGCCACCCCGCGCTTGCCGACCGTGATTCGCAGGGGGATACCGACCAGTTCGACATCCCGGAACTTCACCCCGGGGCGCTCGTCACGATCGTCCACGATGACCTCGACCCCAGCGGCCCGCAGATCCTGGTAGACCCGCTCGCCCAGCGCTGCGGTCTCGGCGTCGGCGACCTGGGCGACGACCACCGCGACCTGGAAGGGAGCCACCGCCATCGGCCAGACGATGCCCCGCTCGTCGTGGTGGCACTCGACGATCGCGGACATCGCCCGCTCGACCCCGATCCCGTAACTGCCCATGATCACGGGCACCCGCTGGCCGCTCTCGTCGAGCACCGACACACCCAGTGCCTGGCTGTACTTGTAGCCCAGCTTGAAAATGTGGCCGATCTCGATGGCCTTCTGCACCGCAAGGGCCTGGTCGCAGCGGGGGCAGGTCTCTCCGGCGGCCACCTCCCGCAGGTCGACCCACTGCCCGACGGTGATGTCCCGGTCGAGGTCGACCCCGCGCAGGTGCACGTCGTCGGTGTTCGCCCCGGTGAACATGTCCCGCCGTCCCCGCAGCGCCTCATCGGCCAGGACGGGCAGGTCGAGGACCCCGACCGCACCGAGGCTGCCCGGTGACGCGCCCAGTGCTTCGCGGATCTCCTCCGGGTGCGCAGGGCGAAGCTCGGTCGCACCGGTGGCGTCGGCGAGTTTCTGCTCCATCAGCGGGTGGTCCCCGCGCAGCAGCACCAGGGTGAGCCGGTCGTCCAGCACGTAGACCAGGGTCTTGATCTGCCGGTGGGCCGGGGCGTCGAACCTGGTGGCCAGGTCCTCGATGGTCCGGGCGCCGGGGGTGTCGAACCGCTCCGGTTTGTCCAGCCCGGGGCCGTCGTCCACCGAGGCGATGCGGGAGGCGGCCTTCTCGACGTTCGCGGCGTAGCCGCAGGCCGGGCAGTGCACCACGAAGTCCTCGCCAGCCTCCGAGGGGCACATGAACTCCGTCGAGGTCGACCCACCCATGCCGCCGCTGGACGCCTCCACCGGGATCGCGGGAATCCCCAACCGGGCGAAGGCCCGCACGTACGCCTGCCGGTGCAGCTCGAACGACCGATCCAGGCCTGCGGCGTCGGTGTCGAAGGAGTACGAGTCCTTCATGGTGAATTCGCGGGTGCGCATCAACCCGGCCTTGGGGCGGGGCTCGTCACGGAACTTGGTCTGGAACTGGTACCACATCTGCGGCAACTGCCGGTAGGAGTTCAATTCCAGGGCCAGCGTCGCGAAGATCTCCTCGTGCGTCATGCCGAGGCCGATGTCGGCGCCCTTGCGGTCCCGCAGCCGGAACATCTCCTGGCCCATGGATTCCCAGCGCCCCGAGCGCTGCCAGATCTCGGCCGGATGCATCGCGGGCAGCAGGAGTTCCTGTGCGCCGATCCGGTTCAACTCCTCGCGGATGATCGCGATCACCTTGGTGCGTACTCGCACCGCCAGTGGCAGCAGGGAGTAGTGCCCGGCCATCAGCCGCCGGGCGTAGCCGGCCCGCAGCAGCAGCCGGTGGCTGGCCGCGTCCGCGTCCGTCGGGTCCTCACGCAGAGTCGGGATGAACGTCTGAGACCAGCGCATCGTCGGACACTCTCATCTTCAGTATTTTGGCACTGCAACGACCGATACAACCACATATCAACTTGCATTGTGGTCTATGTCGCGAAGCGTGTTGCCGGGTGGACTGGCCCATTATCTACCGTTACACACAGTGACTTCATGTTGCATAGTGACACATCGTAGGGGCAGGCGGACCGGCCAGCTCTGGAAGAACACGGATACCGACATCGCCTGCCAGGTCTGTCAGATGCGTTGTCGACGCGACCCGCCACGATCGAACAACAGGTCGACAGGCCATTCCAGGTAGGGTCGAATCGGTCGATGTCCACTCCACCGCTGACACCAGCCCCGGGACTCCACCGCCCGAGGAGCGGTCCCGTGGACATCGCGTCGACATCGACCAGGAGGGTGACGCTCATGTCCGACGTCTTGTACTACCAGGTATCCACGACCACGGACACCCGCGAGGCGGCCTCCGCACTGGCCGAGTCGGCCGTACAAGCCAGGCTGGCGGCCTGCGCGCAGGTCCTAGGGCCGATCACGAGCACCTACTGGTGGGAGGGCAAAATCGAGCAGGCCGAGGAGTTCCTCGTTCTCCTGAAGACCACCGCCGAACGGGCCGAAGCGCTCCAGGCCCACCTGATCGCCGAGCACTCCTACGACGTACCCGAGGTGATCCGCACCCCGATCACGGGCGGCAACCCGGCCTACCTGTCCTGGGTCGAAGCGGAGACCCAAGCCCGGGGGTGAGCCTCATACCAGGCAGGCCCGCAGTTGGTCGTCCAGTTCGGTCAGCGCCGGGACCTGGGGCTTGCTCTGGATCATCATGTGCAGGCTGCGGAGTCGCTGCTTGCCGATGCTCGCCTCATGAGCCAGGGTCGAGTCCAGAGCCATCCGGCCGTAGCCAGCTCCCCACTCGAACTGGTCGCTCTGTACAGCCGCGATCGCGGCGTCTGCCAGCACAACCGCTCTGATCTTCACGTCAGTGCCGGGCAGCGAGTTCACCACGGCCTCGGTGGTCTGGCCCAAGCGGGGATGCCGCAGCCGCGCGTAGGTGGTCACGGCCATGCTGCCGAGCCGGCTCGGCGTGAAGAACGCCGTCCACACGCGCTCCCGATACGGATGGGCGTAGTCGTAGGCGGTCATGGCCCGTTCCAGAGCCCGTAGGGCTGCGGTGTCCTCTCCGAGTGCGGCGTCGACCTCGGCCTCTCGCGCCGCCAGCCAGGCCCGCGTGGTTGCGGCACCCTCACCACGCACATACTCCTGGGCCGCCGTCAGCACCTGCCGGGCACGGCCCAGGTCCCCGTGCACCTCGGCGCCGTAGCTGCGGTATGCCAGCACGCACGCGACCAGCGGTCCGTCACCGG
>JAFGOK010000291.1 GCA_016926535.1 Micromonosporaceae bacterium
CGAGGGCACCGTCCCATGCATGAATCCCGGCGCAGCGCCCGGCTGCTCAGTCCGAGGCGCACAGCTCGTTTCCGACGGGAGCCCCGGCGTGCGTCCCCGACGTCCGTGCTGACGGGGATCTCTGCTCGTGCCACGTCCGCACCGTACGGCAGCTCATCCCGCAGCATCCGGACTGGGCTCCGGGCACAGGATTTCTCCGGGGCATTCACGCAATAGCGAAACGCGGCTGCCGATGGGGACAAGGTTCAGTAATCGGCCAACCCGGCTGACGCATCTTCCGAGAAGGAGGACGTCGTGGTGACTTCCCGACCTGCCAACCCGCTGCAACGGAGCCTGCGCACGCGCGTGATGGCTGCATTTCTCGCGGTTGTCGCGCTGACAATCGGGGTCGGCGTCTTCGGCATGTATCAGCAGCACCTCATCCAAAATCGAGTCACAGCCATGTCGTCGCGGGACATCGTCCCCATGGCCGATCTCCAGGCTGCGGCGGCAGCACACTACCAGGTCGTCATCATCGGGGCGGTCCTGGAGAACGTGAAGGCTCCAGAGGCCAGGGTGGCCCTGCAACAGAATCTTGACTCGTTCCTCGTCGAGGCCGAAAAAGGCCTCGAGCGCATGCGCACCACAGTCCCAAGCGCGCTGCGTCCGGCAGCGGACCAGCTGATCGCTGACCGGACAGCCTTCATGACCGCCCACCAGAACCGGATGGCCGCGACTCAGGCTGGCGACCGTGCCAAGGAAGCCGAATACGATAAGCAGGCGCAAGCCGGCCTGGCCACGGTGACGAAGGACTTCTCGGAACTGACGAAAGCCCTGTCCGATGACGCCGCAGAGCAGAGTCAGATCGTCGTCGACAAGACCGCCACGTCCCGCTTGCTGACCCTGGCCGTCCTCCTCGCAGGCACGCTCCTGGCCATAGTACTCGCGTGGGCGCTGGTCCAGAGCATCATGCGCTCGGTGCGGGTCCTGCGCGGACACATCAACCGTCTGGCTGCTGGCGACCTGGGGCAGGACAGCACCGAGACCGGCGGACCCGATGAACTCGGGCAAATGGTGACAGCCCTGGCGCAGGCCGTCACGGCTGTGCGGAGCATTGTCGCTGGTGTTGCCGACTCCGCTGGCGCCTTTGGCGGTGCCGCGAAGCGGCTGACCGCGGTCAGCAATGGGCTGTCGACCTCTGCCCGGTCTGCCTCCCAGCGCGCCGCCGAGGTCTCATCCGCGGCCGCCCAGGTCTCCGACAGCGTCGGAGTGGCGGCGGCCGGAGCAGAGGAGATGGGCGCCTCGATCCGGGAGATCGCCCGAAACAGCGCGGATGCCGCTGCCGTGGGCGCGGAGGCGACCAATGTCGCGGCGACCACCACGACGATTGTCGATAAGCTGGGTGCCTCGTCGACGGAGATCGGCCACGTGCTGAAGACCATCACGGCCATTGCCGAGCAGACGAATCTGCTGGCTCTCAACGCCACCATCGAAGCCGCGCGGGCCGGGGAGACGGGGAAGGGGTTTGCCGTGGTCGCTGGCGAGGTCAAGGACCTTGCCCAGGAAACCGCGCGGGCCACCGAGGACATCGGAAGGCGCATCGAGGCCATCCAGGTCGACACCCATGCCGTCGTTGACGCGATCGCCCAGATCAGAGAAATCACCGACCGGGTCAACGGATACCAGACCGCCATCGCCGCGGCGATCGAGGAGCAGTCCGCCACGTCCCGCGAGGTCGGCCGGGGGGTTTCCGAGGCCGCTACTGGGGCCAGCACTATTGCCGCCACCATCACCGAGGTGGCCACGGAGACAGGGCGAACGGGCCAGGGGGTCACCGAGACCGAACGGGCCGCAGGCGAGCTTTCGCAGCTCAGCGCGCAGCTTCAGGCCATGATTTCCCGGTTCCGGTACTGAACTACGTCTGGACGCGATCTAGGATTGGCATGCCCCGGATCACAGAACAAGTGCAACTCAGCACCAGTTGCGTCACAACGACCTGCCGCATGACAGCATTGAATAGACACCTATTTCGTATATGTCTATCTGGAAGCGGCGCTCTTGTGATCGAACACTGTCGACCTGTCCACGTTAAAATCCCTGGTTGACAATCTCACGGTCGGCTCCGACCTCATCCCCCCAGCAGGTTAACTGAGAATATTTCTCAATTTTGACCTGCCCTCCGGGCATCCATTGGTGAGCCGGTGCACTTCTTGACGTCCGTCTGTTCCAGTCATAGGTTGCTGGCTCCCAACCGGTTTCTGAAACGTCCTGGCGACCCATCCATCAAGCAATCCCCCAGCATTGTCCGGACCGCCACAGGGGGCGACTCTCGCATGCAGGTCAAACGACTCGGCCCTCTCGTCGCCTACATACTCGTCATGGGGTCACTGAATCTGGCCGCCTGCGGCACCGCCGGTCCCGGGGCGGCTTCCGGCGGGGAGGTGATCCACGTCTGGGCCCTGACCGATCCGCAGAACGAGCCCGTCATTCAGGCCGGAATCGAGGAGTTCAACGCGACGTCCGGAGTCAAGGCGGAGCTGACGACCTACGTCAACGACACGTACAAGCAGAAGCTCCAGGTGTCGATGGGATCCCCGAACGCCCCGGACGTGTTTCTCAACTGGGGTGGCGGCAACCTCGCCCAGTTCGTCGAGGCCGGTCAGGTCGTCGACCTGACCGGCGCTCTCAGCCTCGACACGACGGCGGCCAACGCGTTCCTTCCCAACGTCGCCTCCTTCGGCGTCGTCAACGGGCGCCAGTACGCCCTGCCCATGAACGGAATACAGCCAGTCATCCTGTTCTACAACAAGGAGGTCTTCGCCGACGCCGGCCTTCAACCCCCCAAGACGTATGCCGATCTCATCCGGCAGATCGCCGCGTTCAAGGAACGAGGAATCATTCCGATCGCTCTGGCCGGCGCCCAGGGCTGGACCGAATTGATGTACCTGGAATACCTGCTCGACCG
>JAFGOK010000292.1 GCA_016926535.1 Micromonosporaceae bacterium
ATGCCATTGGCGGCACCGCATGACGAAGTACCGGGGAAAACCCTTTCCCGGAGCCTCTGAATATTCATTCTCACCGCGGATCAACTGCAAATCCGACTGCAAACAATGCAATTTTCGTCAACAGCGTTGGACGGTTTCCGATCATGTTGAGTACAGGAGCTTGGGCGAGAAAGTCGGTCGCACGCGGGGGACCGCCGGGTCCCCGCGACGACGCGACAGGCACAATAGGGGCCGTGTGCATCGAGTCCGGCCGCGCGGCCGTCTCCGCGGCGCGCCGGATCGTCGTCAAGGTCGGTTCCTCGTCCCTGACCACGGCCGGCGGCGGCCTTGACCACCATCGCCTCGGGAATCTGGTCGACGCCCTCAGCTCGGCGCTGTCGGAGGGCAAGGAAGTCGTCCTGGTCTCCTCTGGGGCCATCGCCGCTGGTCTGGCCCCGCTCGGTCTGTCCAACCGACCCCGGGACCTCGCGACCCAGCAGGCCGCGGCCAGTGTTGGGCAGGGCCTGCTCATCCATGCGTACACCACGGCCTTCGCCAGATCGGGTCACCGGGTCGGCCAGGTCCTGCTGACCGTTGACGACGTGACCCGCCGGGTGCACTACCGCAACGCGTACCGGACCCTGTGCCGGCTGCTCTCCCTGGGCGCTGTCCCCATCGTCAACGAGAACGACACGGTGGCGACCGAGGAGATCCGCTTCGGGGAGAATGACCGCCTGGCCGCGCTGGTCGCCGCACTTCTGCACGCCGACCTGCTGATCCTGCTGACCGACGTCGACGGCCTGTACACCGAGGACCCCTCCAGGCCTGGCGCCGAACGCATCGCCGAGGTCCACAGCCAGGACGATCTCGCGGACGTCGCCATCGGCAAGGCCAGCAAGGCCGGCGTCGGCACCGGGGGGATGGTCACCAAGGTCAATGCCGCGAGAATCGCGACGTCCTTCGGAATTCCCGTGCTCCTCGCCGCAGCAGACGCTGCCGACCAGGCCCTGGCTGCGAAGTCGGTCGGCACCATGTTCCACCCGACGGGAGTCCGACCGGCGGCCCGCCTGTTCTGGCTCGCCAACGCCACGACCCCCCGGGGCAGGCTGTACCTCGACGCCGGCGCGGTCGACGCCATCGTCAGGCGCCACGCCTCGCTCCTTGCCGCCGGAATCACCAAGATCGATGGGCGGTTCGCCGCCGGAGATCCTGTCGATCTCGTCGACCCAGCCGGCCGGCCGATCGCGCGTGGACTGGTCAACTTCGATGCGATCGAACTGCCGCTGCTTCTTGGCCGATCGACAGGGGAGCTGGCCGCGGAGCTCGGACCCACCTACGAGCGGGAGGTCGTCCACCGCGACGACATGGCGCTACTGTAGGACTGTTCTTGCGGTATCTGGCGGATACCACTACTACAGCGCTAATACGCTGAAGTATTACCTTACTACCACCTTTCAACGCCAGGAGGTACGAATGTCGGTACTGGAGCAGGCGACGAGAGCGAAACTCGCGGCGACCGCGATCGCCACCGCCTCGCGGTCGGCAAAGGACGCCGCGCTCTGTGCCATGGCGGACGGGCTCCATACCAGGGCGGGCGAGGTGCTTGCCGCCAATGCGAAGGATCTTGCGGCGGGCAAGGAAGCCGGCATGTCCGAGGCCCTGCTCGATCGGTTGGCCCTCTCTCCTGCCAGGATCGACTCGATCGCCGCCGGGCTTCGCAAGATCGCCGGTCTGCCTGACCCGGTGGGCGAGGTGATCCGGGGCAGCACCCTGCCGAATGGGCTCCAGCTGCGGCAGATCCGGGTTCCCCTTGGGGTCGTCGGCATCATCTACGAGGCCCGACCGAACGTCACGGCAGACGCAGCGGGCCTCTGCATCAAGGCCGGCAACACCGTACTGCTACGCGGCTCCTCGACCGCGGCCAGGTCCAACGCGGCGATCGTCGCGATCCTGCGCGACGGCATCACCGTCGCCGGCCTGCCAGCAGACTGCGTGCAGCTCGTCGATGCCTCCAGCAGGGAGTCCGTGACGGAGTTGATGCGCGCGAGGGGTTTGGTCGACGTTCTGGTTCCCCGCGGAGGAGCCTCACTGATCAGGTCCGTGGTCGAGAACTCGATCGTCCCTGTCATCGAGACGGGCGTCGGCAACTGCCATGTCTACGTCGACGAAACAGCTGATCTCGACGCTGCCATGGCCATCGTGCTCAACGCCAAGGTCCAGCGCCCGTCAGTGTGCAACGCCGCCGAATCGCTCCTGGTGCACCGGGCGATCGCCGAGGAATTCCTGCCAAGAATGCTGCCTGCCCTGCGGGACAACGGTGTGACCGTCCACGGCAACCCCGCTGTCGTCGCGGCTGGCGCCGCCGCTGGGATCCGGATCGAGCCGGCGACCGCAGAGGACTACGAGACCGAGTACCTGTCCCTCGACCTCGCCGCGGCCGTGGTCGACTCCATCGATGAGGCGATCGCCCACATCCGCCGGTACGGATCCGGCCATACCGAAGCGATCGTCACGGAATCCGTCACCGCGGCGAACCGGTTCGTCGCAGAGGTGGACGCGGCGGCCGTCATGGTCAACGCGTCGACTCGGTTCACCGACGGTGAGGAGTTCGGCTTCGGAGCGGAGATCGGCATCTCCACCCAGAAACTGCATGCCCGCGGACCGATGGGTCTTCCGGAGCTCACCGCCACGAAGTACGTCGTCACTGGGTCCGGCCACGTCCGCTGACCTGCCCGGTTGGTGCTGGTCAGCGGACGTGGCCGGTCTGCCGGTCAGGTAATGTCGCGTCGCCGCATGGTCCATGCGGCGACGATGACCAGCACCACCGTCGCCACGCCGAACAGCAGTCCAGCATGCTGCCAGGTAATGGTCTGGGTCTCCAGCACGCACTCACCGCCGACAGAGAACCCGCACGAGCTGTAATCCGTCATGACGTACTTCCGCATCATCCATGCGGCACCGTAGTAGGGCAGCAGCCAGCGCTCAGGAAAGTCGACGTTCGCCAGTTCAAGGACGATCGCCAGGCCGAACTGCCCGACCACTGCCAGTGCGATCACCACCCCGAGTGCCATGGCCGTATGCCGGCCAATACTCGCGATGGCGAATCCGACCACGGTGCCCACCAGCACCAGCGCGAGGCCCCTGAGCCCGGTCAGTGCGAAGGACTGCCACACCCCCGAGGTCAGGCCGGCAGTCGTCCCGCGCCAGACCGCGATGGCCCAGCACGCTGCGGTCCACAGTGCCCCAAGCACCACCGTGACTCCCAGGATGCTCCCGACCAGGGCGGCCAGCTTGGTCGACAGCACCTGCAACCGGCGGGGACGCCAGAGCAGCAGGTTCATCATGCCGCCTGAGGCCCATTCCGCCCCGACGTACGAGGCGCCGATCAGAAAGCCGACCAGCGCGAGGATCGCGGAAAAAGTGATGATCATGCCCTCGAAGGATTCCTTGAAATCGAAGGCGGGCTTCATGAACCATTCGGGGTCGAACGATTCCAGCGGCGGGGGGGTGATCTCCTCGCAGTCCTCC
>JAFGOK010000038.1 GCA_016926535.1 Micromonosporaceae bacterium
AAGGCACCGGTAGGTCCGCTGGCCAGCACGAAACTGCTCTGGCGATGGCGGCAGCACCTCGATCTGCCACCCGATGACGTCGAATCCACCAATCAGTGCCAGCGTCGCGATGTCGCAGGACTGCCTGACCATCGAGTTGCCGACGACGACGCGGTGCTCCACAGTGGTCATCTCGGCCGGCAACTGGCCGAACGCGAACACCTCCCAGGTGTGCCGAGCGGCGCAGTCCAGCCGCTTCGAGCGCGCGATCCCGCCGGTGACCAGAACCTCGCCATAGCACTCCGGAGTCACCGGACAGCGCATTGTGCCAGGAACGCCGGCCGGGCACGCGCCCCCGACCTCCGACCCCTGAGTCCCCGAAACGGATGATCTTGGATCAGGAGAGGGACGCTGACTCTGGCGCACCGAAGAGGCGCGGCCGATGGGACGCCCGGACCCACCGCCCTCCACGGTCGTGAACACGGTGATGGCCAGCACGACGACGAGAACATCTGCGACGACCACTCCGGCGATCAGCGCCCAGCGGCGCCACCGGGGGGAACGGCTAGAAAGCGGCGGCGCCGGCGGTTGCTGGCGCCGCCCCGTCTCGGCTGGCCGAGCAACAGGCTCGGTCGGCTCCTCGCCGGTTGGGGCCGGATACTCACCACTCGGAGCCGGGTGCTCACTGACCGAGGCAGGGTGCCCACCGCCCGGAGTCGGGTGCTCAGCAGCTGCGATCGGCTGGCCAAGCGCTGCGGTCGGCTGCTCGCTGGCAGCATCAGCGGAGGGGATCTCGAACGGCGAGCCAAGCAAGGCCCTGCCGTCGAGCGACCGCCCTGCGAGCGCGTCTCGCAGCTCCGCCGCGGTCGGTCGAGCCAGCTGGTCGTTCGACAGACCGCAGCGCAGCAGGCCCATCAGGTCCCTTGGCACGCCAGCGACGTCAGGGATCGGATCGTCGAACATGTCGATCATGGAGACGATGCTGGGATTAGGCGCTCCGTCGCGCCATCTCGGGGGCCGGCCCCGCACCATCGCATAGAGGGTCGCGCACAGGGAGTAAACGTCGCCGCTCGGGGCCGGCGCCTCATGGCGAAACATCTCCGGCGGCGCGTACGCCGGAGTCAGCACGTCCAGCGTGATGGACATGTCCCGCGTCTCGGACAGGATGGCCAGCCCGAAATCCGCCAGGGCCGGCTCCCCAAAGCGGCTGATCAGGATGTTGGCCGGCTTGACATCGCGGTGCAGGACCCCGAGGGAGTGGGCGTCAGCGAGCGCATCAGCGATCTTCACCCCGAGGTCCCTGGTCTGGCCGGCGCTCAGCGGGGCGATCCGGATGCGATCGGCATAGGAGCCCTGACACAACTCCATGATCAAATAAGGATGGCCGCCGACGCACACCCCGGCGTCGAACAGGTCGACCACATGGGGATGGCTGGACATGCTGCCGCTCGCCCTTGCCTCACGCAGGAACCGCCGCCGATCCCGCTCACTTTCCAGACTCCGGTTCTCAACCTTGACGGCGACCTCGCGACCGACCGACTCCTGCACAGCCCGGTAGACCGTGGCGTACCCACCCCTGGCCAGCAAGGCAAGCCCGGTCAGCCCGGGCACGATGGGGTGAGGGGCGGTCACGGTTATGACGGTACGGCACAGGTCCGACAGCGCGCTGTCAGCCGCCGGTCAGACATCCGTGAGTGTTTCGCGAATGTAATCAGCCGCCGCCCGTTCCGAGAGCTGCTGGGTGGCGTATGCGACGCGGACGGCCGCCACGGCCATTGCTCGAGCCCGGTCAAGATCGCCACTGGCCGCGAATGCCCTGGCAAGGGTTCTGGTCGCGTAGGCCTCGCTCCGGACATCCTCCCCGCTCGTCGCCAAGGCCCGCATCCCGTACGCCACGGCCTCCTCAGCCCTTCCCGCCGCCAGCAACGCCTCTGCGTACGCGGCGATCGAGTGCCTGCGGGAGAAGACCAGCCCCGGTGCCTCCGCGTTCGCGACCACCGGTTCCAGCAGCGACAGCGCGGATTCAAGATCCCCACGAGCACGCTTGGCCATCGACATCAGCGTCAGCGGGCCGACCCGCGTCGCGTCGAACATGTCGGTCGGTTCGACGATGGCCAGGGCCGCGCTGGCGTCCTGCTCCGCCGCCTCGGGATTACCAAGATCGAGACTAGCGAACCCGCGCATCGTCCGGGCAAGGCCGACCAGCAGCGGGTGCCGGGTCCGATCGGCACACTCCATGGCGTCTGACAGCAGGTCATAGGCGTGCTGGTGCTCAGCGATGCCCCGGGCCGCAACTCCGCGGACCACCAGGGACAGCCCTCTGCCCCAGTCGTCGTCGGCCTCTGCGAAGTCCCGGTAGGCCCGGCGGGCCTCGCTGTCGGCCTCGGCCAGCTCGCCCAGCTCCGCGGCGGCGAACGCCGCCACGGCGCGCAGGGTGCCGACAGCCCAAGCCTCCCCGCTGCGCTCGCCAAACGGCAGGAACATCTTGGCCAGGCGGCGGGTCTCGGCCAACCGACCGGCCAGCAGTCGGACGAACGCCGTCGTGCCTCGCAGCCACGCCTGACCGACCGGATCATCGAGCTCCGCGAAGATCCGGGCGGCTCTGCCGAGTGCCGCGTCCGCCCCGGCGAAATCCCCCCGGGTCGTCGTCGCCCAAGCCAGGTCCTGCAGCGACCAGGCCTGGCTTCGCCGGTCCCCGTCGGCCAGAGCGATCTCGTAGGCCTGGGTGAACCGCCCGCTCGCCTCGCCAAGCCTTCCAGAAAGGTAGTCGACCATCCCGAGCCTGCGCAGGGCCTCGGCCTGGTCTCCTGCCAGCCCGGCGGCAGTCGCTGCGGCCAAGGCCTCCAGCCAGGCCGCGTAGGCCCGCTCGCGGTCCCCTGCGACCCGGTGGGCCCGGCCCGCGACGAGCAGCGCGTCGGCCCGCACAGCGGCATCGTCTCCGGCGTTGGCGCTGATCTTTTCAAGATAGGCCAGCGCGTCGGTTGTCCGTCCGAGTTGGAGCAGCGCCCTCGCGTGGACCAGCCGGTCCGCTGGGGACAGCATCCCACCGTTCATCGTGGCCGCCCGCTCTGCGTAGCGAGCCGCCAGGGCCGGTTCCCCGGTCGCGAGCGCCACGCCGGCCAGCCTGCTCAAGGCCGCAGCACCGGCTGGGACCGCGGAGCGGGTCGGCGATTCCGAGGACAGGCCGATCGCATCGGCGAGGTTCACGGCCCTATCGGCATGCTCCGCGACGAACGCGTCGATCGACATACCGAGTGCCGGAATGGTCGGTGCCGGGGCAATGGTGTGACCACCTGTGGCGACGGCTCCGAGCAGACTCGCCCCGGAAACACTCGAATGGGATGTGAACCGGCCGCCAGAACCGGTGCCGCTTCTGAGGTTCGCCGCCCAGTGGGCCAGGGCAGCATGCCGCTCCGCCAGGGCCGCCTTGCCGATACCCGCGTACGCGGCCTGCCGCAGTAGCGGGGTCGCGAAGACGTACCCTCCGCGCACCCGGCGCAGCATGCGCCGCTGCAAGAGCTCCTCGACCGCTCGCTCAAGTTCGACGGCCGCCACCACCGCCGGTCGCACAACGCGGCCCGGCTGGCTGAGGCTGACGGTCTCCAAAGCCCCAGCTGGCACGCTGTTTCCGACCACGGCCGCGTCCCTCAGGACGGCCCTCGCGTCCGCCGGCAGGGCGTCGATCCGGGCGGCGAGGACCGCCGCCAGGTCGCGGGACAGCAGCCGGCCATCGAGCGAACCCTCTGCCAGCCTCCACACCGGAGTTTGCTTCCGCTGATCGCCGGAAGCGGAAACGGTCGTCAGCGCTCCTCGCTCCTGGAGCAGCACGACGAGCTCCGCGAGATAGAACGGATTCCCCTGGGCCGTTGCCAGCAACCGCTCCATGTCGTCCTTCGGCAGCTTCCCACCCTGGAGGTACGAGGTCAGCAGCCGCTCTGCGTCCGCGCCCCGCAGCGGTGCCAGGGCAACGATCTCGGCGTCCGCGAGCCGGGTCAGCACGCCAGCGGTGCGTACCAGTTCCGGCCGCCCAAGCAACATGATCATAATTGGGCCGAACAACCTGGAAATCGTCGCACCGAGCGCATCGACCGTCTCGGTCGTCGCATCGTGGAGATCGTCGACGACGATCAGCATCGGCGTCTCCGCGGCCAGGCCAGACAGCAGTTCGGCAACGGCGGCCGGGATCGCCTCGATCTCGGACTCCTGTCCCTCGCCGCCGGGGGCGACCCAGCCACCACGTTCGGACTCCTCCTTCGAGCCCGCATAGCCGATCAGCGTCAGCAGGAGGTCAATGGCCAGCCGGGGCTTCGGTCCTGGGGCAACCCTGGCGATGTGCTGGCCGAGCCTGCGCAACCGCTCCTCCGCCGCCGGGCGGGACATGGTCGCGTGGTGGTCCGCAGAGAGGCCGATGGCGGCCCGCGCCAGATCGGCCAGCGGCGCAAGCCTCCTGAGCTCTCCGTACGCCGGGCACCCGACAGAGAGAACCCTGGTGCCGCCCCCCGGTGCGAAGCCGGTCGCGGGTGCGTAGCCGGCACCAGCGGCATACCCGGCGGCGAATCGCTCCACTTCGGCGGCGAACCTGGTCTTACCAAGGCCGGCCTCTCCGGTGAAGACGAGAACCTTCGGCTCCTTGCGGTCGACCACCTCCAGCAGACGGCCAGCGACCCGCCCGACCTCCGACTCCCGCCCGACAAACGGCGCCTCGTCCCCGAGGCCGGACCGCGTGCCTGGCGCGTCCCGCAGGCCCAGCAGCTCGTGTGCCTCGACCGGATCACGCTTTCCCTTGAGACGCAGCGGGCGCAGGGCTCGCCAGGACGCGATGCGCCGGGTCGGGGCGACCGTCGACCCGCCCGCATACACCGCGCCGATCGCGGCGGCATCCGCGAGCCGTGCCGCCGTGTTCACGGTGTCCCCCACGACGGTGTACTCGATCGCGGCCTGGACTCCCGCGACCACCGCCCCGGTGTTGAGACCGACCCGCAGGCCGAGCGGCGCTCCCCCGCCGCGCTCGTCGTCCAGCAGCCGCCGCATGGCCCGTTGCATCGACAGTGCTGCCCTGACTGCCCGCTCAGCATCGTCCTCATGGGCGACGGGTGCCCCGAAGACCGCCATGATGCCGTCGCCGGTCAGCTTGTCGACATGTCCACCGAAGGTCTTGACCGCTCCGGCCAGTGCCGCGAGTAAACGATCAGTAACAGCACCGACCCGTTCCGGATCGAGGTCCTCCGCCCAAGCGGTGAAATCGGTCAGATCGCCGAACAGGACGGTAACGACCCGCCGTTCCGCGGCCGGCAGGGAGGCGACAGCCGCCAGTGCCGCACCACACTGGTGGCAGAACCTCGCACCTGGCACGGCGACCGTGCCGCAAACCGAACAGCTCACCGGTGCACCGTCCCTGGGGCCATCAACCCGACGGGTATCGGGGCATTCCGCTGCGCGACCACGTCTGGATCGTACGGCCGACGGACGGCAACCACGACGCCGATTGTGGTACCCGACAGTGGCACCTGGGCCGGGCACCTGCTGCGACCAGGTTGATGAACCCTTTGGTGAACGACGGCACTTCCTCGCAACGTGGAGCAGAACCGCACGCCGCTGGCACAGCGACTACCCTTGGCGTCTGCGGCATGGCAGATCAACTCGTGCCAGAGGAGCATAGCGCGGTGGGGCGGCAACGCCCGGCGTTGCGAAGGGGAAGGTTTCGATGACCCAGCCACCCAGCTACCCCAGCTACCCCAACGACCCATACGGCCAGCAACCGCCCGACCAGCAACCGCCTGGCCAGTACTCCGCCCCGCCGTTCGGCACCCAGCAGCCATACGTCCCGCCTGGCCAGCCGGTCTCCGGCATGCCGTACCCCCCAGTCCAGCCGATGTCCGGCGCGCCGTTCTCTCCTGGTCAGCAGGGCCAGCCGTTCGGCCAAGCCGGGTACCAGCAGCCCGCAGGGTACGGAACCGACCCTTTCGCCCAGCAGCCGTTCGCCCAGCAGCCGTTCGCCCAGGGTGACCCCATGTTCGGCCAGCCAGCCCCCAGGTCTGGCAAGGGCCTGCTCATCACCATCATCGTTCTCGTCTGCCTGGTTGTCCTTGGTGGTGGTGGGACCGCGGCGTATTTGATCTTCGGACGATCGGAGGGCACCGGCGCAGCAGACCCGGTCAAAGCAGTCGACCAGTTCCTGACAGCCGTGTTTAAGGACAAGAATGTCGAAGCTGCCAACAAGATCATTTGCGCGAGCGCTCAGGATTCCAAGGCCATGCGCAACCGCATCCAGCAATTGCGAGACTTCGAGCTGAAGTACAAATCGCCCGCATACACCTGGCCAACACCGACGGTGGAGTCGCGCAAGTCCGAATCTGCGGTGGTCACCACGACAGTGAAGCTCACGACCAGCGACGATCGCGTTGCTGAGCAACGTCTGAAGTTCCTGACCGTCGAGGGCGACGGCTGGCTCGTGTGTGAGATCAACCCAGGCTGACCAGCCCGGCTACGCTCGCTCGTGTGGCAGCGCATCACCAGCAAGAAGTCCAGCTTGGCCATGACGGACCGGACCGTGCCCCCCGGAGACGGCACACGGGTTCCGTCCGGTTACACGTCGTCACGGGCAAGGGCGGCACAGGCAAGACCACGGCAGCGGCGGCACTCGCCATCGCCCTGGCCAGCCGCAGTAGGAGAACGCTACTCGTCGAGGTGGAGGGACGTCAGTCCATCGCTCAGCTGTTCGGGGCTGACCCACTGCCATACGAAGAGATCCAGATCGCCACTGTCTCCGGTGGGGGCGCCGTCACGGCGCTCGCCATCGACGCCGAGGCCGCCCTCATGGAGTACCTCGAGGTGTTCTACCACCTGGGGGTCGCGGGGCGAGCCCTGCACAAGATCGGTGCAATCGACTTCGCGACGGCGATCGCGCCCGGTGTCCGGGACGTCCTGCTCACCGGCAAGATCAAGGAGGCGGTGAACCGCGCTTCGGACAACCGGCGAACCTACGACGCTGTCATCCTTGATGCGCCCCCGACGGGCCGGATCGGAAAATTCCTCAACGTGACGGCCGAGGCTGCGAAACTTGCCAAAGTCGGGCCGATCAAGACCCAGAGTGAGAGCGTCGCGGAGTTGCTCCGCTCCGGCGCCACCGCTGTGCACCTGGTGACTCTGCTGGAGGAGATGCCCGTCCAGGAGGTCGCGGACACGCTCCGGGAACTCACCCACCTCGGCCTGCCTAACGGCGCCGTTATCGTCAACAACACCAGGCCCCCCGTCCTGGCGAATGTCCGCATCACCAAGGCCGACATCCGGAGAGGTCTGGTCTCAGCTGGTCTGCCCGCTGGCAAGGAAACAGTCGCAGGGCTTGCCAGGGAGGGCAACGCCCATCAGGCCAGGCTGGAAGTCGAATCCGCTCTGCGCCTCCAGTTGCACGATCTTGATCGACCAGTCGTCGAACTGCCCTCCCTGCCCGGAGGTGTCACCCGGTCCGGGCTCGACGTGCTTGCCCAGCGCATCCGCAGGCAAGCAGCCTGCTTCGAAGCCAGCTGACTGACGTGGACGGATACTCTCAAATCGTGTCGGATGACAGCAGCGTGCCAGCGGAGTCACCACAGCTCGACGTTGACGCTGTCCTCGCCGACCCCAGCATCAAGATCATTGTCTGCTGCGGGGCCGGCGGTGTCGGCAAGACCACGACGGCTGCGGCGCTCGCGCTTCGCGCGGCGGAGCACCATGGCAGAAAAACCGTCGTGCTCACGATCGATCCGGCCCGCCGGCTTGCCCAGTCGTTGGGGCTCACAGAGCTTGACAATGTCCCCCGGCAGGTCAAGGGCATTGAACCGGTCCGGAACGGCAACGGCGGTCCTGGAGACCTGCACGCCATGATGCTGGACATGAAGCGGACCTTCGATGAGGTCGTGCTGGCCCACACTGATGAGCGGTTCGCCGAGGAGATCTTCGAGAACCCGTTCTACGAGGCGATGAGCGCGACGTTCTCCGGGACGCACGAGTACATGGCGATGGAGAAGCTCGGGCAGTTGCGGTCCGGCGATGAGTGGGATCTCATCGTGGTCGACACTCCGCCTTCCAGGTCAGCCCTGGATTTCCTGGACGCCCCCGCGAGACTCGCGCGGTTCCTCGATGGCAAGATGCTGCGAATTCTGCTCGCCCCGGCGAGGGCTGGCGGCCATCGGATGCTCAGTCTGTTCTCCGCTTCGTTCGGAGTGTTCGACAAAGCCGCAACTCGCATTATCGGCACCCATCTATTAATGGAGCTCTCGGCTTTCGTCAACGCATTGGATTCCATGTTCGGGGGATTCCGGGAACGGGCAGAACGGACCTACCAGATACTCCAGGCGCGTGAGACGGCCTTCCTGGTCGTCGCGGCGGCAGAACCAGATGCGATCCGCGAGGCCACGTACTTCGCCCAGCGCCTTGCCACCGACGACATGCCACTGGCTGGCCTGCTCATCAACCGGGTAGCGGCCATCGCTGCCCCGGCCGTCGCCGCCACTGCTGCTCGCAGGGCCGCTGAGCACCTCACGGCACACGGTGGCCATGACATGGTGATCGAGTTGCTCTCGATGCACGCGGATCTCGTCGACCAACGCGACCGCCAGGATCGGGTGACGCGGTGCTTCCTCGACGCCTGTCCTGGGGTCCCCGTTGCTCGGATCGCCGCTCAGCCAACCGACATCCATGATCTGGAAGGGCTGAGGACCATCGGCCGAGCCCTCAG
>JAFGOK010000293.1 GCA_016926535.1 Micromonosporaceae bacterium
GAAACGGTCATATGGATCATTCTGCGGCACGCCCCCATGGAAAAGCTGTGAGCACCAGACGGCCCCCGCCGGAGATGGCTAGTTGGAGACGACCACCACCTGGAGATGACTTGGCGGGAGGCGCTTCCTTCGGGGGATGCCGTCATGGCATACTCGACGGCGTGAGTGCGCAGGTGCGATTTTATTTTTACGGCTTCGGGAGTCCCGCAGCCGTAGGTCGCGCCTGATCACTGAGACCTACCAAGCCCCGGGCTCCCGAGCCCGGGGCTTCTGTGCCTCGGGTCCGGGAGCCTGGCCGAACCGAAGGTGACACCATGACCGCCCCAACGACCGCCCCAACGACCGCCCCAACGACCGCCCCAATGGCCGAAGACCAGACCAAGGCCAGCGGCCCGGCAGAGACCCTCGCGGATGCCCCGACCTCGCACATCGCCGAGTTACGGGAACGCATCGACGAGATCGACGCATCGATCATCTCGTTATGGCAAGAACGCGCGACGCTGTCCCGCGAGGTCGGGGCGACCAGGGTCGCCTCCGGCGGGACGCGCCTGGTCCTCTCCAGGGAAGGCGAGATCCTCGATCGGTTCCGTGCTGCGCTCGGCCCGGATGGCACGCAACTCGGCCTGCTCATCCTGCGCGCCGGCCGTGGCCCGCTGTAGGGCGGAAGCGCTGCAAGCGGCCACGCCATCAACCGGCACCATCGGTTGACTGGCTACCGGCTACCGGTTCCGAGCCGCCGCCTGAAGTCAGACGAGGCGGCGGTCGGCGGCCCAGCGGGACAGCTCGTACCGGTTGGACATCTGAAGCTTTCGGAGCACGTTCGAGACGTGGGTCTCGACCGTCTTGATCGAGATGTACAGCTCCTTGGCAATCTCCTTGTACGCGTAGCCCCGTGCGAGCAGCCGCAGCACCTCCCGCTCGCGGTTGGTCAACTGATCGAGCTCCGGATCGGCGACAGCCGCTGGCCGGGCGGCAAACGCGTCCAGGACGAACCCCGCCAGCCTCGGGCTGAACACCGCATCGCCGTCAGCAACCCGCCGGATGGCATCGGCCAGCTCGTCCGGAGAGATCGTCTTGGTGACGTACCCCCGAGCGCCGGCGCGGATCAGTCCGATGACGTCCTCTGCGGCGTCGGAAACGGACAGCGCGAGGAAGAGCACTTTCGGGTGGGTCCTGCGCACCCCCTCGATGACGGCCCTTCCCCCGCCATCTGGCATGTGCACGTCGAGGAGCACCACCTCGGGCTCCAGCGCGCTGATGGCCGAGATCGCCTCGGGGACCCTTCCCGCCTCGCCGACGACGTCAACGTGTGCCCCGAGCTCCGCTCGCACTCCGGCCCGGAACATCGCATGGTCATCGACGAGAAACACCCGCAGCCGCCGTGGGACCGGTTCGACGCTGTCCATGGTCATTCCTCCTCGGAACGTCTTCGCATATCAGGGTTGAACGGCATCGTCAGCCGGACCTCTGTGCCCTCGCCCGGCTGGGTCCGGATCTCCGCCTTGCCTCCGTGTCTTCGCATCCTGCCAACGATCGAGCCTCGAAGACCGTGCCGATCATCACTGACGGCCGCGGGATCGAAGCCAACGCCCCGGTCGCGAACAAACACTGTGATCATTTCAGGCTCGACCTCCGCGTAGAGGGAGACCGAGGAAACCTTGGCGTGGCGGGCCGCGTTGACGAGTGACTCCCGGGTCGCCGCGAGGAGGGCCGCGGACCGCTCATCGACGTCGGCATCACCGACCACCACCGTCTCGACCTTGATCGCGTACGTGTCCTCGACCTCTGCGGCGGCTTCCTCCAGCCCTGCGGAGAACCGCTCGGTCGGCGACGCGGTCGACCGGTACAGCCAGTTGCGGAGGGTGCGCTCCTGCCCGCGAGCCAGGCGCAGCACGGTCTTCGTGTCGTCGGCGTTGCGCTGGATGAGAGCGAGCGTGTGCAGCACCTGGTCGTGGATCATCGCGGCAACCTCGGCCCGCTCCTGCTCCCGGATCCGGGCCTCCCGCTCAGCCCGCAGCTGGCTGAACACCCGCCAGAGCACCGGAGCAAGGGCAAGGCCGACACCCGCGAGCGCGACCACGGCGAACAGCAGGCCGTAGACGACCGAGGCTCCGCTGACCCCGGTGACCGGAGAGAGCACGGCGACCACGCCGATGATGCCGGTGACGATCAGGATGCCCCCGCCGATGAAGCGCAGAACATATCCCGCACGATCACGATCCGTGACCATCGCGACCAGGGGCGGGGGCGGCACGGGTTCGGTCGACCGGTCGCGGGTCTTGGGATCCGCATGGTGCCAGATGACCCCAGCGCCGAGGGCGACCAATGCGATCAGCCAACCGAGGGTCGCTGGCGTCCCGACTACGGCTCCCGTCAGCCGCAGGACCATGATGACGCCAAGGCCAAGCGCGGCGAACGGAACAAGCTGCACCGCCCGCCTGCCGTTGCGGCTCGCCTGGCCGTTGGAGGAGGGGAGCACGGCCCAGTACGCCGCATACAGCAGTGCCCCCATCCCGCCGCAGGCTGCAAGGAGCACGAACAGCAGCCTGACGACCATCCTGGAAACGCCGGTGTGAGCCGCGATCCCAGCGGCGACCCCGCAGGCGACCCGGTTGGCCGAGTCGCGGCACAGCCGGGGAACCTCGACTGGAACGGTCATCAGAGCTCTTCTCCGGCGGCTTCGACGACGGGACACCGTCGTGGCAGGTACATGGAGCATCGTCACACGGATGGATGGTCGACGACCACAGGAACCACCCCGATCTTGTTGTTCAGGGTCAGCTCAGGGTAGGTACCTGAGGCTTCTCAGCCAGATCAGCGGCAATGATCGAACCATGACTGAACCGTGGGCCGACAGCACTCCCGTGGCGCCTGGGCCAGGCCCGCACGGCGCGCCGGAGAGTCCTGCAACCAAGAAACCACCCTTCACACCCCCGACGCCCCCAGCGCCGCAGCGGCCCTCTGGGTCCCCGCCGCCGGAAGCCCCTGGGCCGCCGGAAACCCCTCCCTCTCCCCCTCCCCCGCCGCCTCCGCCGCCTCCGCCGCCTCCCCCTCCGCCGCCTCCGCCGCCTCCGCCTCCCCCGCCGCCCCCGCCGCCACCGCCTCCGCCGGTCGTGCGCTGCAACCAGGGGCCGTACATCGTGTTCTTCGACTGGGATAAGTCGGACATCACGCCCGAGGCGGCGACGATCCTCAACAACGCGGTCACGGCCTATGCCAACTGCGGAACGGCGTCGATCATGCTGGCGGGTCACACCGACAAGTCGGGTTCGGACGCCTACAACATGGGGCTGGCCCAGCGCCGCAACGCGAGCGTGCAGACCTACCTGACCGGTCGCGGCATCCCCGCGGCGCGGATCACCAGCCAGGCGTTCGGCGA
>JAFGOK010000294.1 GCA_016926535.1 Micromonosporaceae bacterium
CCGCTGGTGGTCATCGGGGTCGGCGACCAGGTTGCCACGAAAGCCCTGCCGTGGCTTGCCCGGATCATCGGGGAGCGGACCGACGCCAGCGTCTCCGGCATCGTCTCAGTCCTGGTGTTCGGGGCCGGCACCGACTACGCCCTGCTGCTGATCTCCCGCTACCGCGAGGAACTGCGACGCACGCCCGACCGGCGGCGGGCGCTGGCAGCCGCGGTCGCCAGTGCCACTCCCGCGATCCTCGCCAGCGCGACGACCGTGATCTTTGCCCTCCTCGCCCTGCTGGCCGCCGTCCTGACCAGCAACAGGACGCTCGGGATCGCCTCTGCCCTCGGGATCGCCATTGCCCTGCTGTTCGGGCTGGTCGTCTTGCCCGCGGCGCTGGCCTGCCTGCCCCGCGGGGTGTTCTGGCCCTTCGTCCCCAGGGCCGAGCCGGCGGCAGTCCAGGGGGATTTCATCGAGCGCGGGCTGTGGTGGCGGATCGCGGTCACCGTCGCGCGCCGGCCGATGGCAGCGCTCGCCGGGGCAACTGTCATCCTGCTCGCGATGGTCGCCATGCTGCCCGGTCTGAGGGTCGGCCTGTCCCAGACCGAGGTGTTCCGCACCACGGTCGAGTCGGTGACCGGGCAGGAGATCCTTGCCAGGCGATTTTCCTCCGGTACCTCCCAGCCGCTGAAGATCATCGCAGCGAGCCAGGCCGAGGAGCGGGTACGCCAGCTGATCACGGAGACCGCTGGGCTGACACCGGCGGGGCGGGCGGAGACCTCGACGGACGGGCGGCTGGTGGCGATCTCCGCGAGTCTCGAAGCGGAGGCCGGAACGGCCGAGGCTGACCGGACGATCAACCGGCTGCGGGACGCGCTGCCGACCATCGAGGGGGCCGACGCGATCGTCGGCGGAGCCCCAGCCTCCGACCTGGACAAGCGCGAGGCGAACACCAGAGACAACTGGGTGACCGCACCCCTGATCCTCACGGTCGTGTTCCTGGTGCTGCTGGTCCTGCTGCGCTCCCTGGTGGCGCCGGTCATCCTGCTGGCGACGGTGGTCGGCAGCTTCGCGGCCAGTATCGGGGCCGGCAGCCTTGCCCTCCGGGTCTTCTTCGACTCGCCGGCCCTCGACTCCGGCGTCCCTCTGCTGGCGTTCCTGTTCCTGGTCGCCCTCGGCGTCGACTACAACATCTTCCTGGCCACCCGGGCCAGGGAGGAGGCGACCGCCCTGGGCGACTCCCGGGCCGGCATGACCCGGGCGCTCGCCGCGACCGGTGGGGTGATCACGTCGGCCGGGATCCTGCTCGCCGCGGTGTTCGCCGTGCTCGGGGTCCTGCCGGTGATCGCGCTGACCCAGATCGGTGTCATCGTCGGGATCGGGGTCCTGCTCGATACCCTCGTGGTGCGGACGGTGGTCGTTCCGGCGTTCGCTCACCTGCTCGGCGACCGCTTCTGGTGGCCGGTCACGCCGAGTCCCGTCACGCGGAGTCCCGTCACGCGGAGTCCCGCACCACCAGATCCGTCGGGAGGATGACGGCCGCGGGCGTTTCGCCCTCGATCTGACCGAGCAGCAGCCTGACCATCTCCGCGCTGATCCTGGCGAAGGGCTGGCGGATGGTGGTCAGGCGGGGGCGGGCGGTCAGCGCGATGCTGGAGTCGTCGAATCCGCCGACGGCGACGTCCTCCGGGACCCGGCGGCCGGCGTGGCGCAGGGCGTCGATCGCGCCGGTCGCCATGAGGTCGGAGGCGACGAACACCGCGTCCAGATCTGGGGCCTGGTCGAGGAGGCAGGCCATCGCGGTCTCGCCCCCGCTGTGGGTGTAGTCGCCGTGGGCGATCAGGGCCGGCTCGATCTCGCCGAGCACGTCGCGGAAGCCAGCGAGCCGGTCGATGCCGCCGGGGGTGTCCGGCGGGCCGGTGACGATGCCGATCCGCCGGTGCCCGGCCGACCGCAGGTACTCCGCCATCTGCCTGGCCCCGTCCCGGTCGTCCGCGGCGACATAGGCGACGTCCCGCTCGTGGCCGAGGGGCTTGCCGCAGGCGACGACCGGGATGCCCCGGCCGACCAGTTCGGACAGCAGGGGGTTGCCGAGATGGCTGGAGACGATCAGCGCCCCGTCGACGTGACCGGAGGTGAGGTACCGCCCGACGCGGCGGCGGTCCTCTTCCTCCCCTGCGATGGCCAGGACGAGGGCGAGGTCGTGGGTGGCCAGGGCCCTGGTGCAGCTGTGCAGCAGCACGTTGAAGTTCGGATCCTCGAACAGCCGCTCCTGCGGCTCGCTGAGCACGAACGCCACTGACCGGGCCCGCTGGGTGACCAGGCTGCGGGCGTGCTGGTTGGCGACGTACCCGGTCTTGCGGATCGCCTTGCCGACGGCCTCCGCGGCCGTGCCGCTGACGTTGTGCCCGCCGTTGAGGAACCGGGACACCGTGCCCCGGGAGACCCCCGCGACGGCCGCGACATCGTCGATGGTTGGACGAGGCCGGGCCGCGCGGCGTCGGGTGGGGTTGTGGTCTGACACAGTCACACTTTCTATCCCTTGAGTCCACCGGAGATCAGGTCGACCCGCCAGTACCGCTGGAGCGTCAGGAACAGCGCGATGAGCGGCAGGATCGACAGCAGGGCACCGGTGATGACCAGAGTGTAGAGGGCAGGGGTGGTGTTGCCCTGGTTGAGCATGCTGTAGAGCCCGACGGTCAGCGGGAACTTCCGGTCATCGCCCAGCATGATGAAGGGCAGCAGGAAGTTGTTCCAGATCGCTACGAACTGGAACAGGAACACGGTGACCAGGCCGGGCATCATGACCGGCAGGGCGATGCCGCGGAAGACCCGCCACTCGGTCGCCCCGTCGGTCCGGGCCGCTTCGAGGAGCGACTCGCCCAGCGACGCGGCGGCGTAGATGCGGGCCAGATAGATCCCGTACGGGCTGACGATGCTGGGCAGCAGCACCGAAAGGTAGGA
>JAFGOK010000295.1 GCA_016926535.1 Micromonosporaceae bacterium
AAGGAATCCGAGGTCGAGGAACTCACCGCCGAGATCGTCCGACTCGGAGCGGTCGAGAACGCGATCGCAGAAGACGTCCTCATCGAGTTCGAGGAACTGGCGACCGCGAATCGGTACGCCGGCGAGGGCGGCATCGCCTACGCCAGGGCGCTGCTGGAAGCCTCGCTCGGCAAGGAACGGGCCGGCGAGATCGTCGCCCGGCTGTCCAGCATCTTCATGGACGTCCCGTTCGGGTTCCTCCAGCAGGCCGACCCGCGGCAGGTGCTCTCGTTCATCCAGGACGAGCACCCGCAGACGATCGCGCTGGTGCTGGCACACATGCCGGCGATCCTCGCCTCGCAGGTGCTCTCCGGTCTGCCGGGGGAGCAGCAGGCGGATGTCGCCAACCGGATCGCGATCATGGATCGGACCTCTCCGGACATCATCCGGCAGGTCGAGGCGACGCTGGAGCGCAAGCTGTCCTCGGTGCTCCAGCCAAGCGAGCTGTCGACGGTCGGCGGCATCGATCCGCTCGTCGAGATCATCAACCGCTCGGACCGGGCGACGGAGCGGATGATCCTGGAAGGTCTCCAGAACAAGAACCCGGAGCTCGCCGACGAGATCCGCGCGAAGATGTTCATGTTCGAGGACGTCGTCACGCTGGACGACCGCGGGATCCAGCAGATCGTGCGCATGGTGGAGACCGCAGACCTGGCGACCGCGCTCAAGGGCGTCCGGCCGGACGTCCGGCAGAAGATCATGTCGAACCTCTCCGAGCGCGCCGCAGAGAACCTGGCAGAGGAGATCGAGCTGCTCGGCCCGGTCCGCCTGCGCAACGTCGAGGAAGCGCAAGCCAAGATCATCCAAGTGATCCGGAGTCTTGAGGAGTCCGGCCAGCTCGTAATTCGGAGGGCCGATGATGACGAACTCGTCGCATAGCCGGGTCACCACGTTCAACTTCGACATCGATCTGCGCCGCACCGCGATCACGGCGGACGTGCCCCTGCGCGAGGCAGCGGAGCTGGCGCAGACCCCGGCCCACGCCGCCGGCTATGCCGCTGGCTGGGCGGAGGGCCGCCGGTCCGCCGCCGCGGCTGCGGTGGAGGAAGCCCAGCGGGTCCGCGAGGAAGCCCAGGTCGCTGCCAGGGCCAGCGCCGCCAGGATCGGGCAGGCGCTGGCCGCCCTGGCCTCCGCGGCCACCCGGCTGGACCAGCGAGCCACCCCGGGACTGGCAGCGGTGGAGCAACTGGTGGTTGACGCCGTGTTCACCCTCGCCGAGACGGTCATCGGCAGGGAACTGGCGACCGCGGAGGATCCCGGGGCCGATGCGATCGCCAGGGCACTGGCAGCAGCGCCGGCCAACGGACCGGTCACGGTGTACCTGCACCCCGGAGACCTGGCGACGATCAGGGAGACCGCCGGAGTCTCCGGCCAGCTGACGATCGCCGGCCGGACCGTGGTCGTCCTGCCCGACCCGGGCCTCAAACCTGGGGACGCGGTCGCGGAGTGCGACACGACCACCGTCGACGCCCGCATCGCCCCAGCCGTCGAGCGGATCCGGGAGGTGCTGCTCCATGTCGCCGCGTGATGAGGCAGCCAGAACCCTGCTGCTGGACCGGGTCGCTTCGGCGGGCGCCGCCGCTGCCCCGCGCTGCTACGGGCGGGTCACCTCCGTCGTCGGCCTGGCCGTGACGGTCGCTGGGATCTCCGGCAACGTCGGGGACCTGGTCGAGATCGGAACTGAGGGCACCGCGATGCCGGCGGAGGTCGTCGCGATCGACAACGATCGGCTCAACTGCCTGCCGCTCGGCCCCCTCCACGGGGTCGGCAAGAACTCCCCGGTGCTCAGCACCGGCCTCCCGCTGCGCATCGCGGTCGGACCCCACCTGCGCGGCCGGATCCTCGACGGGCTCGGCCGGCCGATCGACGGCGGGCCGCCCATCGCCGGTCCGGGTGCGCCGGCGACGGCCGAGACGGTGTTCGTCGAGAACGCCGCGCCCTCCCCGCTGGCCCGCGGCCGGGTGCTGGAGGCGCTCTCCCTGGGAGTCCGGGCGATCGACACGCTCATTCCCTGCGGGCGGGGCCAGCGGATGGGCATCTTCGCAGGCTCCGGCGTCGGCAAGTCCAGCCTGCTCTCCATGATCACACGGGGAACCGAGGCGACCATCAGCGTCATCGCCCTGGTCGGAGAGCGCGGCCGGGAGGTCAACGAGTTCATCCACAACGACCTCGGCCCGGAGGGCCTGGCCCGGTCCGTCGTCGTGGTCGCCACCTCCGACCAGCCCCCGCTGGTCCGGCTGCGGGCCGGCTTCGTCGCCACCCGGATCGCCGAGTACTTCCGCGACGCCGGCGACGACGTCCTGCTGCTGATGGACAGCATCACCAGAACGGCGATGGCCCAGCGCGAGGTGGGACTCTCCGTCGGGGAGCCTCCCGCGACCAGGGGGTACCCGCCGAGTGTCTTCGCCCTGCTCGCCCGCCTCCTGGAGCGGGCCGGGCCGGGCGAGCGCGGCACGATCACCGGCCTGTACACGGTGCTGGTCAACGGTGACGACCACAACGAGCCGATCGCGGATGCCGCGCGGTCGATCCTGGACGGTCACATCGTGCTCGACCGGCGCCTGGCCACGGCGGGGCACTTCCCGAGCATCGACGTCCTTGAATCCGTGTCCCGGGTGGCCAGCACGGTGACCACGACGGAACAGCGGCAGGTCTCGACGACGCTGCGCCGGCTGCTCGCCGCCCACCGCGACGTCCGGGAGCTGATCGAGATCGGCGCCTACGTCTCCGGAACGAATCCGGAAGCTGACGCCGCCCGCGCCCTGCTGCCGCAGATCGACGGGTTCCTGCGGCAGGAAATGCACGACCAGACCCCGGCAGCCACCTCCTGGGCGGCCCTCGGGGAGCTGCTGCGGAAGGAGCAGGACGCATGAAGGGCTTTCGACTCTCCGGGGTCCTGCGGGCCCGGCAAGCCAGGGAGGATGCGGCGAAGACCGCCGCGGCCAAGGCCCGGAGCGAGGCGGACAGCGCCACCGAGCTGGTCCGGACCTACGAGCACGAGCTGGACGCGAGGAACAAGCCGCCGGTGCCAACGGCCCTGGCGTTCGCCGCCAGTCTGAGCGCCCGGCAGGCCATCGCCTCCGCCCTCAGCGACGCGCTCACCACGGAGCAGGCCGCCACCCAGCAGGTCGACCAGCGGCTGAACGACCTGCGCGAGGCGCAGGCCAGGCGCAAAGCCATCGAGCGCCTGGCCGAGCGGCACGCGGCGGAGCGGCGGCGGGCCGAGGAACTGGCGGAGCAGGATGCCACAGACGATCTGAGCGGCGCGAAGTACCACCGGGACCACGACCGTCACCGCGACCGCAACCAGGATCGGGACCAGGACCACGATCGGGGGCGGCCATGATCGCCGACTGCGCCGCCCGGGTCCAGGAGATCCGGGTGCGGCTGGGGTTCGAGGTGGCCACCGCCTCGACGTCGGCCACGACGGCCAGCGCGACCAGCTTCGCCTCGTCGCTGGAAGGCGCGCTTGGCACGACCGGAACCGCCGCCGGATCCACCACCGGATCCACGGTGGTCGCGACGGCTCGGAAGTACCTCGGCATCCCGTATGTCTATGGTGGGACGAATCCCGCCACCGGCCTGGACTGCTCCGGGCTGACCCAGCGGGTGTACAAGGACCTCGGCATCAACCTGCCGAGGACCGCAGCCCAGCAGTCCAAGGTCGGCCAGCCCGTTGCCAGTCTCAGCCAGGCGAAGCCCGGGGACCTGGTCTGCTTCGGGTCGCCGGTCAACCACATCGGGATCTACATCGGTGACGGCAAGATGATCGTCGCGCCGCACACCGGAGACGTTGTCAAGGTCCAGAAGGTCTACAAGACCCCCTCGACAATCCGCCGGATCATCCCGGACAGCTCCGTCGCGACGCTGGGTGGCTCGGCCGCCAGCAGCGCCCTGCTGCGGCCGGCGTCGCTGCGCGGCACGGATTCCACGTCCAGCGCCGGGGTGCCGTACGCCGGACTGTTCCAAAGCGCGGCGGCGAAGTACGGCATCTCGGCGACGCTGCTCGCAGCGGTGGCGAAGGTCGAGTCCAACTACAACCCGACCGCGGTCAGCAAGGCAGGAGCGAAGGGCCTGATGCAGATCATGCCCGGAACGGCCAAGGGGCTCGGGGTGGATCCGCTCAATCCAGCCCAGGCCGTCGACGGCGCCGCGCGGCTGCTGGTCAGCAATCTCAAGCAGTTCAACGGTTCCCTGTCGCTCGCGCTCGCCGCCTACAACGCTGGCGCCGGAGCGGTGAAGAAGTACGGGGGCATCCCGCCATACGCGGAGACCCAGGCCTACGTGCCCAAGGTCAAGGCGGCCATGGCACAGCTGGAAGCGAGGGGATTCAAGTGATCGCGATCAACCAGCTCCTGACCGGGCAGCCGGCTGCCGCTGGTGGCACCGCCGCCATCACTGGCGGCAGCGGCAGCAGTGGCAAGGGTCCTGGCCAGCCGGCTGACGGGTTCTTCGCGGTGCTGGCATCGCTGACCCCGGAGAGCCAGGACCTGCCCCGGGGCGGGGATGATCCGGCCAGCGGGACAGGACTGGCAGGGAAGGCGGACCTGATCGACGCCGGGAAGGCAGACCTGATCGACGCCGACCTCACGCTGCTGGCTGTCCTGTCCGGCCTCGCGCAGCTCGTCCCGCCGCCCGGAACACCCGCGGCGGAGACCTCCCCTGGAGCGGCTGGCGACCCTGGCGCCCGGCGCCCCGGCGGTGGGGCCGGCGCCGGCCTTGTGGCCCCGGCTGCTGGCCTGATCGGCTCCGACCTCACCGCGGTCCTCACCGCGGATGGCGAGCCATCCGGGATACTGCTGATCCCGGGGCTGCCCGCGGGCGCCCTGCCCGGTGACCGCTCGCGGCAGGATTTGGTGGTGCCAGGCCGGGGCGAGTGGACCGACCGCGGGGTCGTTGCTGGCACCGCCGGTCCGGTCCTCGGGTTGGCAGCACCGGCGATCGGCGACCAGCCCGCCGCAGCCGTCCCGGTTGGCCTGGGCGTCCCGAACGATCGCAGTGTCCCGGGCACCCCGAGTGTCCCGAGCGCCCCGAGTGCCCCGGAGGTCCCGAGCGTCCCTGGCGCTCTGGGCAGCCCGGACAGCTCGGGTATGCCAGATCGTCTGGGCAGCACGAACGGCGCCGACGGTCCGGGCCAGCGGCCCGACGGTCCGGGCACGACCGGGCCACGACCGGCCTCGGTTGCAGGCGCCAGCGGCGGCACCGCGCCGCCGGTGCTCGATCCCGATCTCCCGGTGAGGACCGGCCAGGCAACACCAGGGTCGGCCCCTGGCGTGATCGACGACGCGACAGTCACGCGGGCCCCGGGGGACGGGGCAGGCCCAGCCACCGCCACTGCCGCTGCCACTGCCACTGCCACCGGCACGAGCACCGCCACCAGCACCAGCACCAGCACCAGCACCAGCACCAGCACCAGCCAGGATGCTTCGGATCGGCCGGAACTCGGCCGGACCGAGGTCCAGCAAGACCAGCCGGCCGGGAAGCCAGGGACCGGCAACCCGAGGCCGGCCGAGATCACCGCCGACGACCCGGGAATGGCGACCCCGGGCCGCGATGGGCAGGCGACGTCGGTCACGGCGCCCGCTGCCGCCGCTGGGGGCGCCCCGGCGACCGCAGCGGACACCGGCGCTCAGACCCGCTGGAACCCGAGCGCCGCCTGGCAGGTCGCGGAGCAGATCGTTCCGTTGCGGCGGGGAGCGGACGGCGTGCATCGCCTGACCATCCACCTGCATCCGGAGGACCTCGGAACCATCCAGGTCGTCGCCCAGATCCAGGGAGGCGAGATCGCCCTCAAGCTGACCGGGACGACGGAAGCCGGCAGGGAAGCCCTCGCCGCTGGTCTCTGGCAGTTGCGCAGGGAACTGGCAGAGGCCGGTTTCGACCGGTGCTCGCTCGACCTCGGGCACCAGACGGCTGGGCAGCCGTCCGACCAGCGCGATCCCTCCTCCGGCCAGTGGAACAACCACCACAGGTCCGCGAACGGCAACCCCGAAGGCACCACCGGCGGGGAATGGCCATTCCTGGACGCTGCCGGCTGGCAGAGCGCAGAAGCTCAGCGGACCCCCGCTGAGCAGCCCATCCA
>JAFGOK010000296.1 GCA_016926535.1 Micromonosporaceae bacterium
CTGGCTAGGTCGCGATCCTGGGCCGCCCGGTGCTTTGCCCCGCCCGGGGCCGGTGGTGCCGGGCCCGGGCGCCGTGAGGTGGCTGCCCGTGAGGTGGCTGCCCGCGAGGGCGCTCACGGCGGGCGCTTGCGCCGCCAGCGCGGCGTGAAGGCGTGCTGCGACGTCGCCAGGCATCGGCGGGCTGGTCTGGGCCAGCAGCTGGAGATCATGGCTGACAGCGCGATCCGCTGCCACCAGATGGTCATGGGCGTGACGCCATTCCGGCACGGTTGAAACGAGGTGGCTTACCTGCGTGCCGGAGGGGGCACCCTCGAACGCCCCGCCGATGAAATCGGCGAGCCGGTCGAGGTCGACCTCATTCACCCGTGACCCTCCGTTCGCGCCCGTGATGGGTTTCTGGGGATGGGACGTTGCCGTCGCCGTCCCGGTTCCTCAGATAACCAAGAAGCACCGCAAGTCGGGCTCTGCCCCGAGCGCATCTGCTCTTGACCGTGCCTTCGGCAATGCCGAGGAGTTGCGCTGCCTCCGCGATTGGATACCCCTCCACGTCGACGAGAACGATGGCCGCACGCTGGTCAAACGGCAGTGACGCGATGGCATCACGCACCACGATCACCATGTCCTGATCAGGACTGATTCCCGGAAGCGGCTCGACGTCCGGCAGCGGGACGGTCGGCCGGGTCTGCCGCCTGCGCAACCGGTCAAGGCAGGCATTGACGACGATCCGGTGCATCCAGGTCGTCACCGCTGAGTCACCCCGGAACCGGCTTGCGGCCCGATAAGCGGAGATCAGAGCGTCCTGGAGGGCATCGGCGGCCTCGTCCGGGTCGCAGAGCGTCCGGAGCGCGACGGCCCATAGCCGGTCCCGGTGCCGGCAGAACAGCACCCCAAATGACTCCGGATCACCGTTGACATGCGCGCGCAGGAGCTCCGCGTCGGTGCGCGGATCGTGCGTCACCGCACCGTTACCTCAATCTCGTCAATCTCGACGATGTACCGCCGGGTCTGGTCCGCCCCCAGCCGGGTGACCCAGATGAGCAGGTACCTGACAGGTGTCTCGTTACCGACGAACAGCACGTTGGTGCCTTCGGCGACCCTGGACGGAGCGACGGTCTGGTAGGTCGCGACGATCTGCTCATCGCCGGCTTCCGTCGCCTGCCCGTTGCCGGGGTCCTCGTTGCCGCCCCGCAGTTCCAGCGTCGATCCGCTGCGGGCGAGGTAGACCTTGACGTTGTCCACCTGTTGCGGTTTGCCGAGATCGACCCACACGCCGACGCCTGGCCTGATCCGCCCAAAATCAGCACCGTTGTAGTGGTCCGTGGCCCATCCGGTCTTGACGTCCCCGTCGACTGTCTTGTCAGCGTCGCGGACCTCCGCCCGGTCGCCTCTGCCCCCGGCCGGACCGAGCACAATGCGCACCTGGTCCGCAGTCAGGTCAAGCTTTGTGGGAGCCCCCGAGGGCCTTAGCGAGGCCGCGGCACTGGTGCTCGGGCCCGTGCCCGACTCACCAGTCGCACCGTCGTCCCCGAACTGCATTGCCGCGAAGGACCCGATGAGGGCTGTTGCGACCAGCGCTGCGATGAAGGCGAGCAGCCTGCGGCGGGAGGCCCTCGGCGAGCCGGGAGTCACCCCGTTGAACGCGCCGAGGTCGAGGCTGTTTTCCAGCTCGTCTTCCTCTGCTGCCAGCTCGGCCAGCAGGGAGAGCTCCGCGCTGATCGTCATCGCAGGGGCAGCCTCGACCTCCGGGTCGAGCAACCCAGCGGCAAGCTCGTCGAGCTGACTCGGCAGATCGGGGCGGACCTCACGGGGAGAGACCAGGCGGCCGTCCTCATGGATCCCGTCCGGCAGCGGGGAAGGCCCTGCCTCGGCGTGTGGCCAGAAGCCGGTCAGGGCCGAGTACAGCACGCCTCCGATCGCCCGGACGTCGGTCGCCTCTGTCGCGTCCTCTGCCGTGCGCGTGTCGGCGAGCATGACGCGCCCGTCCTGCGCGATCATGACGGTGCCCGGATGGATGTTTCCGTGGACGACCCCGGCCTCGTGGAGCGCACCGACGGCGTCGGCAACGGCCCAGGCGATGGCGACGGCCCGTGCCGCGTCAAGCGGACCCTCCGCGACCGCGTCGCGCAGCGAGATCCCGTCGATCCACTCGCGGACGACGTAGGCTCGCTCTCCCTCGTCGATGGCGTCGTAGACCCCGACAAGATGCGGATGGACGACTCGGCTGGCTGCGACGGCGGCTGCGAGCATCTCGCTGGCGGAATCCCCACCGGGATGCCGCAACACGATGGTCACCGGGCGTCTGAGTACGACGTCAACCCCTCGGTAGAGCTGACGGCCATGCGCATCGTCGCCGAGGTGCTCCTCGACCTGGTAGCGGTCTGCGAGGATCTCGCCAATTGAAGGTGAGCCGAAGGTAAGCACTTGGGGTGCCGCCCCGTGCGCCTCGTGGCCTTCGCCGATCTGGGCCACGCGTCCCCCCTCCGGATCGGTGGAGCCGGTCTTGACATCTCAGCCTAGGTGCTCTGTTACCGCGCCACTTGCGACCTTACCGGTGCGGCGCCAGCAACCCGTCACGTCACCCTCAATCTGATGCCTGAGTTTGAGGGATTCAATTCTACGAACCGAACGAAGAGCGAGATATGCCTCAGGGGCAGCCTAGCGTGTCACGACCGGCGAAGTCGCCCGGCCACCATCCGACTCACCTCTTGCACCTCCGCGATTCGCAGGATCATCGCCACCATCCAATAGCCCGCGAGTAGCACCAAACCGCCGACGCACAGCTGGACGAAGCTTGCGATCTTTCCGTCGCCGAAGAGTTTCGTCAAGATCAGGACAGTGATCCCGGCGAAGGTCCCCGAAACGGCCGCCGCGACAGTCAGTTTTGCCAGCGTCGCTCCCACCGCAGCCAGCCCCATCCGCCCGATCCGTCTGCGCAGCAGCCAGTACCCGAGTGCCACCGCTGCGGCGAATGAGATCGCACTGACTCCCATGAGCCCAGCGACGATCCAGGTCGCCGGAACGATGAGGATGAGTACCCCTGCGACCGACAGCCGGAACGCGACGATCGCTGTGTTGACCAGTGCCGGAATCCGGGTGTCCGAGAGGGCGTAGAACGCGAAGGTCTGGAGCTGGCTGATCGCATACGGGACGAGTGCAAGGCCTGCGACCGCGATAACCGAGCCGGTGTCAACGGCGAGGCTGTGCCGATACGCACCCCACTGGAACACCGTCACGGCAAGTGGGCGCCCGAGGACGATGTATGCCACGGCGACCGGGATCAGAATGACGGCGGACAGCCGGGTCCCCAGAGAGAGCTGCTCCGCGAGGTCCGCCATCCGCCCGTCCGCGGCGGCGGCCGACATCCGCGGCATGAGAGCGGTGCCGATGGACACCGCGACGATGCCGTTGGCCATCATGAAGATGAGAAACGCGTTGTTGTAGATGGCCGGCCCCGGAGCGCCCTGGTCACCCGCCCAGCGCGCGATGCGGAGGATGACGAGTACGCCGATCTGGCTCGCCGCGACGTACAGCAGCATCCATGAGCCGAGTTTTGCCAGCTCCCGCAGGCCAAGCGCTCGGAAGTCCCAGCGCAGGCGCCAGCGGAAGCCCACCCTGCGCAGGGCCGGAAGCAGCCCGGCGGCCTGGAGGACGATCCCGGAAGTGGTTCCGATACCGAGCACGGCGATTTCGGCATTGGTGATTGACTCGGTCTCGACGGTGCCGGTGTGGATCAGCGCGAACAGCCCTGCCGTCATGATCACAACAAGGTTGTTGAGGATCGGCGTCCACATCGGTGCGGCGAAATGGCCCCTGGCGTTGAGGAGGGCCGCCATCAACGCCGCCATACCGTAGAAGAAGATCTCCGGCAGCAGGAGATACGCCAGTAGCGTCGTCAGGCGCCGGTCCGCCTCTGGCGTCCCGTCGTTGACGATCAGAGACGTCAGCAGGGGAGCTGCGGCGACCGCGATGACCGTCGCGGCTCCGAAGAACACCATCGCCAGGGTGAGGAGCCGCTGAGC
Source organism: Micromonosporaceae bacterium (assembly GCA_016926535.1). GTDB lineage: Bacteria > Actinomycetota > Actinomycetes > Mycobacteriales > Micromonosporaceae > JABDRL01. The sequence continues at coordinate 4,020 of JAFGOK010000296.1, forward strand.
GAAGGCCTCGCCGCCGTCGGCGTCCCGCTTCCGCGCCCGGACCAGTACCGGGACGATCACGCTGGCGAGGACGCCCCCGACGAGGAGCTCGAACACCATGTTCGGCAGCGTGTTCGCCGTGGTGTAGTCGTCAGCGACCAGTTCCGCCCCCAGCGCCGCGCCGATCGCCGCGGTTCGCAGGAAGCCGAAGGCGCGACTGGCGATACTGCCCAGCGCCATGACAGCGCTGTTGCGGGCGACCGAGCGCCGAGAGGCGTCAGCGGGCCCCTCAGCCGGTTCGCCCCCGGGCGCTTTCGGTGTCGCAGGCTGCTGGCCTGACCGCCCCCCTGCCCCGGTGCCGCCAAGGATCGGGTCATTGACGATCGGTAGCAGCATCGTGTCGGGCTCGAACTTCGGGATGATCACAGTCTCCGCTGCGGAGGGCGGGGCGACGAATTCATCCGGGGCAGCCATAGCACTGACCTTAGAGGGATCCGCAAGTGAACGCGGGCGCCGCTGCCCGCCCCGCTGCGACCGGAGGCGCGAAAAGGGAAGGTGAAGGTGCTCGGTAGGCTAGAGATCCTATGTCCGAGTCGCAACACCCCACCACTGGCAGGCACCCCAACGCTGGCGGAAGCCGACGCTTGGGTTCGAACGAAGCCCTGACCAGGGCACAGCGGTCGGCTGTCGCGGAGCTCCTTCGAGTCTCGCCAGTCGCTGAGGAACTCGGACTCCGCTTTGCCGCGGCCGGGTTCGAGCTGCACCTGGTCGGAGGATCAGTGCGGGATGCGCTGCTCGGCAGGCTCGGCGACGATCTGGATTTCACCACCAACGCCCACCCTGACCAGACCCTGGAGATCGTGAAGGGCTGGGCGGAGGCGGTCTGGACGACAGGGGCTGAGTTCGGCACGATCGGCGCTGCGCGAAAGGGACTCCGGCTGGAGATCACGACCTTCCGTGCGGAGGCGTATGACGGGGTCAGCCGGAATCCGATCGTCCGGTACGGGGAGAACCTGGTCGAGGATCTCCTTCGGCGGGATTTCACCGTCAACGCCATGGCCGTCTCGCTGCCAGGGCACATTTTCTGCGACCCGCACGGCGGGCTGGCGGATCTGGCTGCCAGGGTGCTGCGGACGCCTGGCCGGCCAGAAGACTCCTTCGCCGACGATCCGCTGCGGATGCTGCGTGCCGCCCGGTTCGCTTCCCAACTCCGGTTCACCGTTGACCAGGCCACGCTCGACGCCATGCGCAGCATGGCGTCTGACCTGCGACGGATAACGGCGGAACGGGTCCGGGAGGAGTTCACCAAGCTGATGACCGGAGCTGATCCGCTGGTTGGGCTGCGCATGCTCGTCGAGACCGGGCTTGCCGCCGTCTTCCTGCCAGAAGTCGTGAATCTCCAACTGGAGGTGGACGAGCACGCCCAGCACAAGGACGTGTACGAGCACACCCTGACAGTCGTCAGCAACGTGATCGGGATGGAATCGGCAGGACCGGATTTCGTGCTGCGGATGGCCGCGCTGATGCATGACGTCGGTAAACCCGCGACCAAGGCCATCGGGCCGGACGGGCGGGTCACCTTTCACCACCACGAGATCGTCGGCGCCCGCCTGACCCGGCAGCGGATGAAAGCGCTCAAGTATCCGAAGGACGTCATCTCTGAAGTCACCGGCTTGGTCGAACTGCATCTGCGGTTCTACGGGTACGGCACGGGCGAGTGGACGGACTCCGCGGTGCGTCGCTACGTGACAGACGCTGGACCACTGCTGCCGAGGCTGCACAAGCTCGTTCGCTCGGATGTGACAACCCACAATCGCCGCAAGGCGGCGCGACTGGCTGCGGATTACGACGGCATTGAAGAGCGGATCGCGCGGTTGGCGGAGGAGGAGGACCTCGCCAGGATCCGGCCAGACCTCGACGGGAACGAGATCATGGCATTCCTGGGCATTCCGCCAGGACCAGCCGTCGGTCGGGCATGGCGTCATCTCAAAGAGCTACGACTTGAACGCGGTCAGCTCACACGAGCACAGGCCGAGGACGAACTCCTGCGTTGGGCGAGGGCAGAGGGACTGCGCTGACTGCCGCTTCGGTCAGTTCTGCCGACCGGCGGTGTCGACTACGGTCGCACCAGGTGTGACAGGGCTGAATGTGGCCACCGTCGCACCAGGTGTGGCCGGGTGGGGTCACACAAGCGACGACCAGGAGGCAAGCATGCAGCCGTGTGCCGTGTGCGGCGGCATCGGCATTGACGCTGGTGGCTACTGCGTCAACTGCCGGACCTATCGTGGCGTGGCTGGCCGACCCGTTTCGTCCAACTACGAGCCAACCAGTGGAGAACCGTACAACAGGACCTCGTCATACCCGACATATCCAACTTCGGGCCCTCCATCAAGGACATCCGGATACACCCCCGAACAATCCTCGTACCGGCAGGAACAGCAGACGTATGGCGGTGGGCAGCAGGCATACGGCGGCGGTCAGGGGTACGGGACCCAACCACGTCCGCCCTACGGCACAGAACAGCCCAGATACCGGCAGGAGCCACCGGCACCCGGGCATGACGACGGGTACCACGCCAACACGCCGGCCCCGGGGCAACTGGCCTATCCCGGAGCCCGGCCCGCCAGCGGCCCGCCGTACTCCACCGGAGGCACTGCGGACTCAGGCGGGTACGCCATGCGACGCGATCTGGCAAGCGTTGAGCGGGACTCCGGCAGCGGGAGGAACCTGCCGATCCTTGCCCTGATGGCCGTTGTCCTCAGTATCGCCATTGGAGCCGTCATCGTCTTCCAGCAGCAGGACGACAACGATGCCCCGCTGGTCGATCCCTGCGTCGTCGGCAACTGGACGGTGACCAGCATGACGATGGATGTCATCACCGAGACCTTCGGAACGATCCGATTTACCAGTGTCGGAAGCCTCGGGAACGTCGGCACGGTGACCTATCGGGCTGACGGTACGGCGGTGCATACGTACGGAGACACGGCGCGGCTTGGGGCAGACGTCGTGATCGGCGGTTCGTCCCAGAAAGTCGCACTGGTCATCAGCGGAACGGGGCAGTACGACTTCCGGACGAACGACAGCACGATGACCTTTCAGAACACACTGACGAATCGCAAGGTGACGCTGACCGTTGAAGCCTTGAAGATCTCCAAGGACATCGACGTCGAGATCGGCGTCAAGCCTGCGAGATACAACTGCGAGGCCGATACCCTGACGCTGTTCACCGACGACTACCGGGCGGAGGCCCACCGGGACTCGTGAGCCGTGGCGCTCAGCCTCGGATGGTACGACGCCGTACGGGCGACGGGGACGATCGTCTTCGTCGCCCGTGGCGTTGTTGTGGTCGTGGCCATGGCCATGGCCGTGTCAGCGTCAGCGGTCACGTCCGCGTCTGCGTCTGCGGTTGCGGCCGTCTCGCTAGCCGCGCCATTGGTCCGGACCGCATAGAGCCACGCCGCACCTGCGAGGTAGGCCGCGGCAATAATGATCATGACGGCTGGTGCGTTGCCGGTGTGCGGCATGGTCATGGCTCCGGCATACGTCCCGAGAACGAAACACAGGTTGAACAGAGTGTCGTTGATGCTGAACGCCCGGCCACGGAAGTCGTCATGACACTCGTGCTGGAGCGCGGTGTCCACAACGATCTTGGTGCCCTGAGCGGCGACGCCGACCCAGCCGATCGCGATCGGCAGCAGTGCCGGGTTTTCCCGCGTGCCGAAGACGGCGACGACAACGCCCGTGACACCGAACAGCCCGATGATCCAGTGCCACCCCCCGATCCGGCGTGTGATCGCCGGGGTGATGAAGGCGGCGATCAGGGTCCCGATCGAGCCGGCGACGAACGCGCCTCCCATACCGCTGATGGAACTTGCCAGATCCCCCTCGTCGGTCAGTACGGAGCGATAACGGAGAGTAATAGCCAGGGCGAGAGCGCCGTACATGACCCGGTGGGCCGACTGCGCGATGAGCGGGTACGCCGCGGCCTTTCTGCGCGCGATATGGCGGAACCCGTCTGCGGTCTGGCTCCCGACGCTGGCGATGGCGCGCAGGAAGGGCACCGGCTCGTGCGTGCTGATGTCAGGGCCGAGTTCTGTCTGGTTGTACGACCATCGGGCCAGAAGGCCAGCAGCGAGGTAGCCGACGGGAGCGGCACTGGCGGCGACGGCGTAGCCGTGGAAGGTGGCCGGTAGGCCGAGCAGCACCAGAAGTGCGATCACACCAAGGCCGATCGCATAACCGACCGATCCGAGGGTGTTGACCGCCGCGTTGGCCGTCGTCAGGCGACGATCGGCGACGACGTGAGGGATCGCGGCGGACACGGCAGCGACGAACAGCCTGCCGAGGCCGATGGCGATCAGCGAGAGGACCATGAAAAGGGGGCCCTGGGAACCGGTCCAGATCAGCCCGGCGATCGGGAGGAGGAGCGCTGCGCGTGCCAGGTTCGAGAGCACCATCACCGTCCTGCGGCTCCACCGGTCGAGCAGGACGCCGATGTACGGTCCGATGACCGAGTACGGCAGGAGCACGATGGCGAACGCAGCGGCGATCGCCATCGGACTCGCCCCGCTCTGCGGGTTGAACAGGACGCTTCCTGCAAGCCCCGCCTGGAACATGCCGTCGGACACCTGCGCGGTCAGGCGCACGCCCAGAAGCCGCCGAAACCCGCGTTGCCGCAGGACGGCGGAGAGATTGTGACTGTGGGGGTGCCCGGTGATCCGACCGCTGCCAGCAACAGGCGTGCCGGGACGGCCGGTCTCCAGACTCATGGTGTCAACGTCGGCCGCGTTGAGGCGGTACTGAGTGTTCCGAACGTTTGAAGCCAACCGTCGTCACCTCTTCGCCAGGACTGGCGGCGACGTTGGCCAGCCGCTAGCTGGTGAACAGCCGGGCGATCGCCGAGAGTAGCGCTGTGATTGGCGCGTCCCAGTCCTCGACGCCAAACACCGCCCGAATGCCGCCAACAGCGATCACTGAACCAACGCTGCCCCCGAGAATGAGCAGTATCAGCATCGCATAGGTACGAAACGGACTGCGCTCTGGTCTCCGATCGACCGCTCGATCGTTCCAGGAGACGGATCCCGGCTCGAACCGGCGCTGCGCTGCCCGACCGGTTTCGTCAGTGCCAGCCTGGAATCCGCCGGGCGTTCCGGCGCGGCCAGCGCCGGGGAATGGGCCATGAGGGATCAGCAGGCCGCCAGTGGTGGGCTGGCTTGCTCCTCGCTGGGTGGGGATCGTGCCGGGCACGACGGGTCTGCCCAAGGTGCCCGCTTGGCCGTGCAGGGGGTTGGTCCTTTTCGCCTCCCGCTGTGTTGGGATGGTGCACTCCGCGACCTCCCGGGAAAGCACCGCCA
>JAFGOK010000297.1 GCA_016926535.1 Micromonosporaceae bacterium
CTCTGAGCCTTCTCATCCGTTCGGCTGATCTCGTCGTGCTGCCCTACGACTCCCGGGAGCAGGTCACCTCCGGCGTGCTCATCGAGGCGGTCGCCGCAGGGGTCCCCGTGGTCGCAACGCCCTTCCCGCACGCCGTTGAGCTGCTCCACAACGGGCCTGGCCTGCTCGTACCCCATCAGGATCCTGTCGCCCTGGCCGGTGCCATCCGTCGCGTCCTCACCGATCCCGGTCTGGCCGCCCAGCTGGTCGCCCACGCCCGCGTGCTGCCGGGTGCCCCGCCCTGGCCCGCCGTGGCGGCGCGCTACGAGGTACTGGCAGAGGGGCTGCTCACCGACCGGCTGTCCACAGCGGCTGTGGTGGCGGTATGAGCGTGCCAGCGCCCAGCTTCGCGCATCTGGGCAGGCTGACCGACGACACCGGGCTGTTCGAGCACGCCCGTCACGCCACCGTCCGTCGGGAACACGGCTACTGCACCGACGACGTCGCCCGCGGGCTCGTCATCACCAGCCGTGAGCCCGATCCATCACCGGCCGTGTCGGCGTTGACCGAGTGCTACCTCGCCTTTCTCACCCACGCCCAGGACAGTACGGGCGCCTTCCATAATCGGTTCGGCCATGACCGGCGCTGGAACGATCGTCCAGGACTCGGCGATTGGTGGGGGCGTGCACTGTGGGGACTGGGCACCGCAGCGGCCCGCAGCCCCATGCCCTGGATCCGGCAGGAGGCGCTCGGCGCTTTCGCCCTCGGCGCCACCCGGCGGTCACCGGCAGTGCGGGCCATGGTGTTCGCCGGCCTCGGCGCGGCCGAGGTCGCCCGGGTCCATCCCACCACGACCGGTGCCGCCGCCCTGCTCGCCGACGCCGCCCTCGCTGTCGGTACCCCCGGAGAGAGCGAGGACTGGCCGTGGCCGCAGCCCTGCCTGACCTACGCCAACGCCGCCCTTGCCGAGGTCGTCATCGCCGCTGGCCACCAGCACGCCGACCGGCCCCTCCAAGACACCGGGGTACGCATGCTCACCTGGCTGCGTGACATCCAGACCGACCGTGGTCATCTGTCGGTGATCCCCGTGGCAGGCTGGCGACGAGGCACTCCCCGCGCCAGCCACGACCAGCAGCCGATCGAAGTCGCCGCACTCGCCGACGCGTGCGCCACCGCCGGCGCCGTGACCGGAGACAGTCGCTGGAACGACACGGTGCGGCAGGCCGGGGCGTGGTTCCTCGGAGACAACGACGCGGGCACCCTGATGTGGGACCCCGCGACCGGCGGAGGCTACGACGGCCTCACCCAGCATGGACCCAACCTCAACCAGGGCGCCGAATCCACCCTCGCCCTCATCTCCACGCTGCAGCACGCTCGACGGCTGCCGCCTCTCCATCCGACCTGACCAACCCGAGGATCCAGGCTGGCGTCGACCCGGTGGTCAGGGAAGCACCCGCAGGGCTGGGGCGCTGCTGTGTTTGGCCTCATACATCGCAGTGTCCGCAACGGAGATGAGCTGGTCGGCGTCAATGCTGCCGTCGCGGGTCCAGGCGATACCGATACTGGCCTCAGGGATCACTGTGATGTCTCCACGTGTGACCGGGGTGGAGATGCGGCTTGTGATCCGCGACGCGATGTGCTCAGCGGCACTCGGCGAGTGGACGTCCGTGCACACCACCAGAAACTCGTCACCGCCGATTCGTCCGACCAGATCCTGCTTTCGCGCGGAGGCCAGCAGCCGCTGACCGATCTGGTGCAGCAGATCGTCTCCTATGGCATGCCCGTAGGCGTCGTTGATCTCCTTGAATTTATTGACATCGACAAAGAGGACGGCCATTCCAGTGCCGGCGCCCGCGGCAACCAGTCGCTCAAGTTCAGCGAGGGTCGACGCCCGGTTGTGACAGCGCGTGAGCGAGTCGACTGTTGCCCGCTGTTCGAGCCGCTTGCGCAGCCGCGTCTCGCGGGTGATGTCGGTGATACAGAGGACGGCGCCGGTAATGATTCCCTCTTCGGAGGTCAGGCAATCGACGCTGATCGCACCGCGCCGGATCCTGTGCTCTCTGGTCCGGAACGACACTTCAACCGCGCTGTCCCTGCCCCGGACCAGGGCCCGGTCGATCGCTTTCTCAAGGACCGGCCGGTCCGCTTCGATCACTGAAGCCAGCCGCCGGCTCACCGCTTGGCCCGCGGGCGAGTCGAACATCATCGTGAACCGGCTATTGACGAAAACCATATTTCGGTCGACGTCAATCTTGGCAATGGCGACGGGAAGGGCCTCGGTGATCTGGTGAAGCAGCCTCTCGTTGGCCCGCAGCGCCTCGTGAGCAGCCATCTCCTCGGAGATATTGACGACTTCGCTGAGCACGTCACCGTGGGTGGGGTCGTCGAGCCGGTTGTGATTGGTGACCTCCAGCCAGACCCAGGCTCCATCTTGGCGCTGATACCGGTACCGGGTGCGTCGCGTGGCGTCGGGGATCGCGGCCATTTCCAGCCAGGTCGCGTATGCCCTTTCCTGGTCATCCGGGTGAATATGGTCCAGAGGAGAGCGATGCAGGAGCTGATCCTCTGGCCAGCCCAGGAGTTGGACAGCAGCCTCATCGATCTCAATCGGGCACGCGTGACGGTCTCTTCGCATAACCGACAGCCGAGGGCGCAGGGAAGCGCTGTCAGGCGCAGCGATGGGGGCTGAGACATCTGAGAACACTCCGAGGAACACGCCGTACCTCTCCGTGAGATCCACGAAGTGAACCAGGGAGGGGCCGCTTCCGGCCGCTCCGCGCAGGGCGACCTGGGTGCTGCTGGCGCCGGTGTGATCGGCATCCTCGAAAGCCCGCACGATACGGATCAGGTCGGATGACTCGACCAGACCTAAGGCTGTGGTATGTCCCTCAATGACCGGATGATCACCAATATCGAGGCTGGGTGGCATGGGGATGATGAGACCCGTGTTCGCGACGGCTGTCACCCAGGCGTCAGGGTGTTCCGAGAGTAGCCCGCTGGCCAGCGCCTCCCGCTCGTTCGCTGGCATCCGTCCAGGCGCGGTCACAAGTACCAGATCGGCGGCGGGGCAGGGAAGTTGACCGAGAGAGGGCCTGCCGGGTCCGGCGATCGCCAGCCCCGCGCGATCCGCGCCGACCGCACGCTGTGGTGCTGGGGTGCGAATGAGGTCTCTAATAGATCTTGGGGTGGTTCGCGAAGATCTTGAACGAGTTTCTGTTGTCGATCGATGGATCGCGACATCTACCAACTGCCGGACGCCGTCCGGTGGATGCCGTCGCATCCTTCCCCGCGGGCTGCCGTTTCGTTGTCGGGTACGTGCGGACCAGGCGCTACTGCCTGATCCCGACGACGGGCGTCGCCCGCGTCGCCCGCTGGCCGGGACTCCCGCCCGGCCGGCCCGGCGGCAACGTTCCTTCGCACTTTGGAGGTACCTCAATGCAGGCCACAGCAACCCCCTCTGCGCGCACGCGCAGACGCCGCATCATCGCTGGGGGCGCAGGCCTCGGCGTCGCGGCACTGATCGTCGGCGTCGGAGCCAGTATCGCCCTTGCCGGCACGACGCTGTTCAGTGACGACTTCGAAAGCGGCAGCACCAGCAACTGGTCCAAATCCGGGGGCACCTGGGCCGTCGTCACCGACGGATCCAAGGTCCTTCAGCAGTCCAACGCCGGTTCGGAGAACGCCCGCGAGTTCGCTGGCGACACCAGCTGGACCGACTACAGCCTCCAGGCCAGGGTGAAGCCGACCTC
>JAFGOK010000298.1 GCA_016926535.1 Micromonosporaceae bacterium
AGAACACGGTGCTGGTGTGGCCGGTTAGGGGTTGGCCGAACGCGACCGGGCGGGTCGGATCGGTGACGTTCCATAACCGCACCGTCCGGTCGTAGCTGCCGGTGGCCAAGGTGCTGCCGTCAGGGCTGAACGCCACCGACCAGACACCGTCGGTATGGCCGGTTAGGGGTTGGCCGAACGCGGCCGGGTGGGTGGGATCGGTGACGTTCCATAACCGCACCGTCTGGTCGTCACTCCCGGTGGCCAAGGTCTTGCCATCAGGGCTGAACGCCACCGAGAACACACGGCCGGTGTGGCCGGTTAGGGGTTGGCCGAGCGCGACCGGGTGGGTGGGATCGGTGACGTTCCATAACCGCACCGTCCGGTCGTAGCTGCCGGTGGCCAAGGTGCTGCCGTCAGGGCTGAACGCCACCGAGAACACGACGTCGGTGTGGCCGGTCAGGGGTTGGCCGAGCGCGACCGGGTGGGTGGGATCGGTGACGTTCCATAACCGCACCGTCTTGTCGTAACCGCCGGTGACCAAGGTCTTGCCGTCAGGGCTGAACGCCACCGAGCGCACCGGGTAGGTGTCGGTCCTGCTGAGGGCGACGGGGTGGGTGGGATCGGTGATGTTCCATAACCGCACCGTGTCGTCGCCACCAGTGGCGAGGGTATGTCCGTGAGAGGCAAATGCCACCGACCAGACCTGATCGGTGTGGCCAGCCATCGAGCGGCCCAGCGCAACTCCCTGTGCATCGAGCAGCCTCGTAGCGAGCTGTTCGGGGCGTGGTGAAAGCCAGGGATGGTGCTGCGCCATGCGGTACGCGATGATGTCGAGTTGGGCAGCCAGAGACCTGTTGACATCATTCATCTGGTCGGCCTCGGCGACGACCTGGGCAAGGATGGCCTGGTCACGCTGGTGGCTGGCCTCCAGGCTGCTGCGGGTGGCGGCGGCGCGTTGTTGAATGGCAACGACTGCGGTGGCCGAAGCGACAAGTGCGAGAGCGGTCAGTGCGGCGACCGCGCAACGGCGCAACCGCCGGGCGCGGCACTGCTGCCGGCGGGAAGCGGTCAGGAATGCCGCCGCTCGGGGACTGAGGTCGTCGGACGGGTGGGTGGCAGCCCAGGTGTGGGCGGTCTCGAGTCGTCCGCCCCGGTACAACAGCGACCTATCACGGCGGGCGGTGCGGTCCCAGGTTGCCGCGGCCTCCTCCATCTGCTGGTGGACAAGGTGCCCCGCCCGGTCGGCATCGATCCACTGGCGCAGCCGGGGCCAGCCTCTGAGGAGGGCCTCGTGGCTGATCTCGACCGTGTCCTGATCCTGGGACACCAGCCTGGCCTGGGTGAAGACGTCCAGGACGGCGACGGGCCGGTGCGGGTCGGGGCAGCCGACGGCGGCCAGCAGTTCGCCGGGGGCCATGCGTCGGCGGGTGTCTTCGACACCATCGCCGATCTTGACCAGGCACAGCAGCAGCGCTTTGGCCAGATCCTGGTCGGCATGGGTGAGGCTGGTGTAGGCGTGTTCGGCTGTGGTGGCGATGGCGCGTTTGATGCCGCCGGTGGTCTGGTAGCCGGCCACGGACAGGGTTGCGCCGTGGCGTTGCTGCCAGGTCGCTTGCAGGGCGTGGGCCAGGAACGGCAGCCGGCCCGGTTCGTAGCTGCCGGCTAGCCCGGCCGTCCGGGCACCGGTGAAGCCCAGGTCGCGCAGCAGCACCTCGACCAACCCGGCCTCCAGCTCCAGGCCGACGCGACGCGCCGGGTGGATGATCGCCTCTCGTATTTCGGCCTCGCGCATGGGCCCGACCAGGACCTGGTTGCGTTGCAGCGCCGTCCGCAGCAGCGGGAAGTCGACGCATTGGGCGTAGAAATCGGCCCGTAACCCGCAGACCACCAGCGCCACCGGCGGCCCGGCCGGCGTTGGCGCTGCCAGCAGCGCCAACCAGTCGACGAATGCCTGCCGCTGCCGCTGATCGCTACAGAGGGTGAACAGCTCCTCCAGTTGGTCGACGACGATGACCAGCAGGGCTGTCGCGTCGGCGGGGTTTCCCAACTGGGCGGCGACAACGGACCGCGCGTGATCAAGGTAGGCATGCGGGTCGGCAGCCATGGCCTGGCGCACGGCTGCCGGCTGCTCGCCAGTGACGGTGGCCAGGTGCGCGGCGAGCGTTTGTACGGGGTCCATGCCCGGGGTCAGCAGCAGCTGCGGCAAGCGGTCCGAGCCTGCGATCGGTAGCCGCCCCTGTGACAGTGCCGGCAGCAGCCCGGCACACAGCAGCGACGACTTACCAGCCCCGGAGGGGGCCACCACCGCCAGCAACCCACCCGTGGTCGCCAGCGTCGCCACGCTGGTAACCAACTCGGCGGTCAACGGGTCGCGGCCGAAGAACCAGTCGGCCTGCGCGGCGGTGAACGCAGCCAGGCCCGGGTACGGGCACACCTTCCCGGCCGGCGGGGTACGGCGGGTCTCACGAACTCCGTCGTGCAGGTGCACGTGCTGGTCACGGCCGGCCTGAAACACGTTGGCCTGTTCCGATGCGGTCGCGTGCTGCACGATCGGCCCGCCGCCCGATGGCGGTGACGGGGAACACGCGGCGTCGGTCGGCATGCCCGTCAAGACCCGGTGATGTGCTGGTCACCGCCGGCCTGGTATACCCGCGCCTGCCCAGACGCAGTCGCGTGCATCGTGACGCTGACGGCTTGTTGCGCTGCCAGGGCCGGGGCCCAATGCCGTTAACTTAGACTGATTATTGGTATGGTTGCGGGTGTGGCTGTTGGTGTTGATGCCTCTGGTGTCCGCTTGACCG
>JAFGOK010000299.1 GCA_016926535.1 Micromonosporaceae bacterium
CGGCGGAAGGCCTGATTCGTCGCCTTCCATAGGCGATCACGATTGTGGTTCGCGGTTGGCATTGTTGGGTTTCACCACTGGCCGCTCGCAGGCCTTGAGGACCTGTTCATGGTCGCGGGGGACGGCAATAGCGGGGGCGGGGAGCGCCGTCCCCATGCACCCGCTGCTCGATCCGCCCGTCCTCGCGTAGGGCGAGCCCGGCAGTGCGGAGGGTGTTCCGGCTGGTCGGGAACATTGCAGTCGTCTGGTGCAGGGTGGGCCGAAGCGGTATTCAGTAACGCGGCCACCGGCGCGGCCTTCCTAGTTATTCATGATCAATCAATAATACGTCCACTTCATGGTATTACTACTTAGAACATAGTGAAATAGCATGATCGTACTGTTTAGAAATCCTGATCCAGTAATATCTTGGCAAGTTACGATTCATGCTGGAGGGACACCTTCTGACCCCAAAAAAGCAGAGATCCGGCTACACCAGAACTGTTTTACAAAACCTGGCATTGAATGCTGTTGCATGATACCTTCTGGTTCGCGTCCGTCGGGGGAAGGATGAACATTGGTGTCGGAAATTCGTTATCCTGATGAATCAGACATAGATTTTTCAAAAATATTGAAAGAAGTAACACTCGGTGTTCACGACTCCCTTCAACGCGATCGGAGTGCGCTGGTCACCGAGACTAACCTGGATGAGGAGCTGGAGAATCAGATTCGTTGCGTCCTGCTGGACGTCCACGACGCGATAGTCGGGCTTCGTCGCGATCCGACGCGGGCAGAGAATACCGTCGACGATCAATCACCGGCCAGGAGCAGAGCGCCCAGGGCGGAGTGCGGTGCCCACCCCATGGAGTCGCTACGCGTCGCGACAGTCCTGTTCGAGGTCGCCCTTCCGGTACTCGCCAGGGAGTACTCCTCCGCCCCCGGGGTTTCGACCCTCGCCATCAGCAGGATCCTGCATCAGACCATCATGGCGCGGGTCGTGACGGTATCGCTGTCCTACGTTTCCTTCCTGCTGGCCAAGCTGCACGCCTCCCGTCAGGAGGAGCGCCGAAGGATCGCCCGGGAGCTCCACGACCGGGTGCTCCACAGCATGGGAGTCGCTCGCCAGCAGCTCGATCTGCACTCCTACCATGCCGACCGCCAGCCAGCGGTCGCCGCGGAGAAGGTCGCGGTCGCCGCAGCACAGCTCCACGAGGCGGTGCGGACCGTCCAGAGCATCTCGGCCGAGTTGCGCCGGTGCGTCGGCGCCGAGGGGCTTGAGCAGGCGCTGATGGCGTACCTCACAACGCATACCGACCCGGGCCTCCGGGTTGCCTTCTCAACCGTCGGTGATGCGCGGAGGCTGCTGCCCGAGGTGGTCGAGGATCTGTACCTGACCCTGCGAGAGGCGGTGCGCAACGCGCTGCGCCATGCCAAGGCATCCGTGCTGGAGATCGCGATAGAGGTGACGGACCAGCACGTTGTCGCCTCCGTTTCGGACGATGGCTGCGGCTTCGATGTCGGGCATCCCCCCATCGACGGAGGGGGGATGCCCTCGATGAGGGAACGGATGCAGATCCTGCGAGGCACGATGACCGTTTCGAGCGTTCCTGGTGCCGGCACGACGGTCACGGTTCGAGTTCCGCTGACGGGGGCGATGCTTTGACCGCAGCCGACCGGCCGATCTGGGTGGTACTGGCCGACGACCACACCCTGATGCGCCAGGGAGTTCGCGAGATGCTCTCCACCGATCCCCGCATCGTGGTCCGGGGAGAGGGAGCGACGGGAGCAGAAGCCATCGAGCTGGCAGCCGGCCACCGGCCAGATGTCCTGCTGCTGGACATCGAGATGCCGGGACCGGGAGCGGCGGCGGTGATCCAGCGGATCGCGACAATCTCGCCGAAGACCCGCGTCATCGTGCTGACCATGCATGACGACCCGGACATGGTGTACGAACTGCTGGACTGTGGTGCCGCGGCGTACCTGCTCAAGACCATCCTGCGCGACGAGCTGGTCGCCGCGGTCCACACCACCTGCCGGAGCCCTTCCTCGAATGTCCTGCTGTCGGTATCGCGGCAGACGGTAGAGCGCCTGGACCGGCAACGCCCCCGGGAGTGCGGGCCGGTCCTGACCGAGCGCGAGCTGGAGGTGCTGCGACTGGTCGCAGAGGCCATGAGCAACTCCCAGATCGCCTCCCGGCTGTTCATCAGCCCTGCGACGGTCAAGCGCCACATCACGAACATCTACGCGAAACTGGGAGCCGTTTCACGGGTCGACGCCGTCAGGAAGGCCATGTCGCACAAGATAATCAAGCACCTGGGCCTGGCGCCTCTGGGCAAGCCCGGCCATTGACACCGATCAGACTCCACGTGACTGGTCCATGACCAGCGGTCCCTAGGTTCGAGCTCCCGGTGCCGTGCCGGGGGTTGACTACCGTAAAGGGATCTGATGCGCGAACTCGAAGACCCTCGCTACTTCCGTGTCGTCGTCAACGGCGAGGGCGACACCGGTATCTGGCCGGTGGGTTGGCAGGTTCCATCCAGCTGGCGGTCGGAGGCCTTCACCGGCGATATCGAACGCTGCGCGGAGTATCTTGCCTGCCACTCGGCGAAATGGAAGCCTCCGGACCAGGGACGTTCCCTCGGCGACGGACCGCTCATCTCCCGCCTGGTAGCTGCTGCGGCGGTCCACGACACCAGGCCTGCCCTGCGTGACCGGGAAGTGCGGCTGACCTATCGCGAGCTGCGCCAGGCGGCGTCGGCACTCGCGGAGCAGCTGGCCGCTGCCGGGTTGGGATCGGGGCATCGGATCGCGGTTCTGGTAGAGCCGAGCGTTGACCTGGTGGTCTGCGTTCTTGGGATCATGTTCGCAGGGGCGGTCTGCGTCCCGCTGGCCGCGACGGACACTCCAGAGCGGTGGCATGCGGTGGTGCGTGACGCCCAGCCAGCGACGCTGATCACCGACGCCGCTGTCCCCGCGTGCGCCCAAGCGGCCATGCGGGTGGTGGACGCGTCGGCGTGGCGGGCCGCGTCGCCGACGGCCAATACCACCGCCTCCAGCGCGTACCGGGATGAACTGCTGTGGATCTACGGTCGGTACACGGCCGAGGCTGGCGGGATTGGGACGATCTGGGGCCAGCGCCAGCTGACCGCGTTGGCGGATCCCTGCGGTCTCCTGCCGGTCGGGCCGGGAGACCAAGTCGCGCTGACGGCCGCTCCGGACAGTGCCCTTGCCATGATCCAAATCCTGCACGGTCTACTCGCCGGGGCGGAGCTGCTCACTGACTGGGCACGCTGGGGCAACGGTTCTGGTACTGGGGCGATCCGGCTGATCTCCTCAGGGGCGGGACTGCCTGGCACTGGCCGGCTTCGCACCGGCCGTATTGACACCCCCTGCGAGGAACCAGCACAGGAGCTGATCGGCAGTGCCGAGACGACGATGCTCTCGGCGAGCGTCGGGCCGGGCGGGCACTTGGCAGCCGTCCCCGGCCGCTGGCTGTATGTCCTCGACGACCGCCTGCAACCGGTGGGCGAGGGCCAAACCGGGCGCCTGCACATTGGCGGTACCGGCATCGCCGGCGGCTACGCGGGCCAGGCGGAGCTGACGGTGCGGCGGTTTCTGCCCGATCCGCTCGCCGGTAACGGCGCCCGGATGTTCCGAACGGACCTCACAGTCCGGCGCCTGCCAGGCAACCAGCTTGCAGTGACAGGACTGGATTGATTAGGATCGTTTACAACGTTCTAAACGTTTAGGTGGTGAAGATCGGTGCCGGATTCCCCGGAACGGCAATTCTCTGAGGAAGTTGCCATGATCTGCGAAAGCATGGGAATGGCCCGGATGGCCGGGCGGCTCATGGGCTGGCTGCTGGTGTGTGACCCGCCGAAACAAACCACCGCCGATCTTGTCTCCGCTCTGGGCATCAGCAAAGGGGCGGTCAGCGTGACCGGGCGGCAGCTCATCGCCGCTGGCCTCGCCCAGCGGGTCGCGATCCCGGGGGCCAGGGGCGACGCCTACGAGATCACCCCCATGGCCTTCGCGAAGTCCGCGCTGGATCCCAGCCCCTACCGCATGCTGCGCGAGCTCATGGAGCGAGGGCTGGCCGCCATCGGTGACGACGGCAGTTCGCGGTTCGAGCGGCTGCGCAGGACCCGGGACTTCTACGCCTTCGCGGAGCAGCAGCTTCCCAATCTTTTCGATCAGTTCGTCCGGGAACACGACGGAAAAAAGAGAGAAGGCGAGGACGATGGCTGAGGCCATCCTCACGGAGCGGCTCACCAAGTTCTACGGCCGCCGCCGGGGTCTCGACGGGTTAGATCTCGAGCTCCGGCCAGGTGAGGTGTTCGGGTACCTGGGCCCCAATGGCGCGGGCAAGACCACGACCATCCGCCTCTTGCTGGACATTATCCGGCCGACCAGCGGGCGGGCCAGGGTCCTGGGATGCGATCCCTACCAGGAGGGCGTCGCCCTGCGACGCCGGATCGGCTACCTGCCCGGGGATTTCGCCGTCGACGGCCGGCAGTCAGCCGATGACCTGCTGGCCTTCCTCGGCCGGCTGCGAGGAGTCCCCCGGCGGCGCGTCACTGACCTCGCGGATCGCCTTGGGCTGGATCTGGGGGCCAGGATCCGGAGCCTCTCCAAGGGCAACCGGCAGAAGGTCGGCCTGGTCCAGGCGTTCATGCACAGCCCGGAGTTGCTCATCCTGGACGAGCCGACCAGCGGACTCGATCCCCTGATCCAGCGGGAATTCGTCAGCATGGTCGGGGAGGCCAAGGACGCCGGCCAGACCGTGTTCATGTCCTCACACGTCATGGGCGAGGTGCAGCAGACCGCCGACCGGGTCGGCATCATCCGGGCCGGGCGCATGGTCGCGGTCGAGCAGGTCGAGGCCCTGCGCGATCGGTCGATGCGGCGGGTCGAGGTGCATTTCGAGGATCCGGCTGCCGCGGGGACCCTCCAAGCGGTACCGGGGGTCGAGGACGTATCGATCGAGGGGTCCATGGTGCGCTGCCGGCTCAACGGCCGGCCGGACGCCATGATCAGAGCTCTGGGGCAGCACTCCGTGACGAGCCTGCTGGTGGAGGAGCCCGACCTGGAGGAGCTGTTCTACGCCTACTACAGCGACGCCGACGCCGATCACGCGGCGACCGGCGCGAAGGGAAGCGGTCACAGTGCCTAGTGTCCTTGTCAAGGCCCTGTCGGATGCCCGCAGTTCACTGCTGGGCTGGATGATCGGGATAGGTCTTCTGACCGCCATGTACGCCGCATACTTCCCATCGATGCGCAAGCCCGCGATGACCGAGGCGATGGAGAGCTACCCGGAGGCGCTCAAAGAGGCGTTCAACCTGCACGACATGTCCACAGGGGCTGGATATCTCCAGGGCACCGTCTTCGGGCTCCTGGTGCCACTCGTCGTTGTGATCTTCACGATCTCGGTCGGCGCCCGGATCACGGCGACGGACGAGGAGAACGGCACACTCGACCTGCTGTTGTCCTATCCGATCAGCCGGGCTCGCCTGGTTCTCGAGCGCTGCGGCGCCATGCTGGTCAGCACCCTGGCGGTCAGCCTCATCGTTCTGCTGATGCTGGTGGTGGTCTCCGAACCGGCCGACCTCGGCGTCGCCGTCGACAAGCTCGCCGGGATGACCCTGCACCTGGCCATGCTCGGCCTGTGCTTCGGAGCGCTCGCCATGGCTGTCGGCTGCCTGGCGGGTCGCCGGTCGATGGTGCTGGCGGCCGCTGGGGCGATCGCGGTCGTCGGGTACCTCGGGGACAGCTTCGCACCCCAGATTGAAAATCTTCAATGGATGCAACACCTCTCGCCGTTCTTCTACTACGACGACGGGTCGCCGCTCAAGGAGGGCGTCCAGTGGGCCAACGTCGGTGTTCTCGCCGCGGTGACCGTGGTGTTTCTCGCCGCCGGCACCGTCGCCTTCCAACGGCGTGACGTGGCGGTGTAGGCCAGCGGCACAGTCATAGACGGATCGACGACATCCCGGTGGGGTGTCTCCCCGGCCGGCAAGAACCGGGAAGACACCCCACCGGTGTGTTCTCCCCGCCCGCGAACCGCCCCGGGCGCCCGGCAAGCGCGTGACAGATCCATCACCGCCTCGGCCTAGCGTCCAGTTGGTCGCCACGCAGCGGGAGCGGAGGTCGTCGTGCGGCTTGAGGACAAGTGCGTCATTGTGACCGGTGGGTTGCGAGGACTGGGCAGGACCCTGACCCGGCGCTTTCTCGAAGAGGGCGCGCGCGTCGTCTGCGCGGCGCGGGTCGGGCGGGATCTGGAGCGGCTGATCGCGCAGTACGGCGATCGCGTCCGCTTCGAGCAGGTCGACGTCTCCGACCTCACGTCGGTGACGTCCATGGTCGATCGAGCGGCCGGGCACTTCGGCGTCCCGGACGTCCTGGTCGCCAACGCCGGGATCCACGTCGACGGCCTGATCCACCGGGTCGATCCGGCCGGCTGGTCGAAGACGGTTGACACCAACGTCAACGGGGTCTTCCACTGCGTTCACGCCGTCGCACCGCTCATGCTCGACCGGGGTGCCGGCCGGATCATCACCGTCTCATCGATCATGGGAAGCAGGCCGACCGTCGGCGCTGGCGCCTACTGCGTCTCCAAGGCAGCGATCGAGATGCTTACCCGGGTCTGCGCCCTTGAGCTTGGAGCGAGGGGGGTGCTGGTCAACTGCATCGCCCCCGGGTTCGTGGACGTCGGCATGGGGGCGAGGCTGGCGGGCAGCGAGAAGGTCTGGTGTTCCTACCAGCGGGCCCTCGCCCTCCAGCGCGTTGGCGAACCCGAGGAGGTGGCGTCGGCCGCCGTCTTCCTGGCCGGGGAGGACAGCTCCTACGTCAACGGCCATGTCCTGGAAGTCAGCGGGGGCATCCGATGGGCGTGAGTGGCGAGCCCGAGCTCGTTCGCGATGAAGGGGAATCGGCGTGACACTAGCAGTTGGCCATCCGGCGAAGATCGCCACCGCTCGCTCCGGGCTCAGGTATCCAGTGGGGGTGGCGTCGTCCGGGATGTACGTGCCAGACGTCGTCATCGACAACAGGTACTGGGAGCAGCGCCTCGACACCAACGACGCGTGGATCGTGGCGAAAACCGGTATTCATCAACGACGGTATTTGAAACCGGGGCAGAATCTCTCGGACATGTGCGCGATCGCGGCGCGGGAAGCGCTGGATCGCGCGGGGATGTCATCCGAGCAGGTCGACGCCATCGTGCTCAACACCTTCACACCCGACTACTACCTTCCGTCGACGGCGCTCATCGTCAAGGAGATCCTGGGGGCGACGAACGCCGTTCCCATCGACCTGTGCCAGGTCGCCTGCGCCGGGGTGGTCTACGGAACCTTCGTTGGCGCACATCTGCTTCAGAACCGCGCCGTCAAGACGGTCCTGGTCATCGGGGGGGACGCGATGTCGCGCATCGTGAACCCGGCCGACCGGGGCTCGTGCGTGTTCTTCGGGGACGGCGCCGGGGCACTCGTGCTGCGCCGGACCGCCGACCATGACCTCGGATTCCTCGGATGGAGCCTCGGCTCGGCCCTCAGCATGGATGTCGCGATCCCGCACGGCGGATCAGCCGATCCCATCACGCATGAGTCCCTGGATCGGGGGAAGCACCGGTTCGCCATGAATGGCCGGACGGTGTGGCGCGAGGCGATCCGCCTCATGCCCGACTCGATCCGGCTCAGCGCGGCCCAGGCGGGCCTGACCGTTGAGGACATCGACTTCTTCCTCCTGCACCAGGCGAACTACAACATCATCCAGGAGGTGCTGCGCGACCTCGACGTCCCGGAGAGCCGCACCTACTGCAATGTCGCGCGGTATGGCAACACCTCCGGGGGGACCCTGCCGACGGTCTATCACGGCGCGGTCGAGAGCGGCCTGCTCGGGCACGGCGACGTGGTCGCCTTCGCAGGGGTCGGCGCCGGGTTCATGTGGGGCTCAATGCTCCTGCGGCATTCCGAAGACCTTCGTGACTACGAGTAGGGGACAGCAGCTGATGGCGACACTGCGCAACGTGGGAATCATGGCGATCGGCTCCTACCTGCCGGAGCGGGTCATGACCAATGACGAGCTGGCCACCATGGTCGATACCAGCGACGAGTGGATCCGAGCCAGGATCGGGGTGAGGACCCGGCACATCGCCGCTCCCGAGGAGCTCTCCTCCGATCTCGGGGCCGCGGCGCTGCGCGACGCCTGCCGCCGGGCCGGGATCGACCTCGACGAGATCGACCTGGTCATCTGCGGGTCGAACACCCCTGACCACCCCAGCCCGCAGACCGCCTCCATGATCATGCGTAAGGTCGGGCTGTCCGGCACCGCGGGGTTCGACGTGCGCTGCGGCGGGTGCGCTGGCGGCGTCTTCGCTCTCGACGTGGGCAGCCAGTACGTCGCGACCGGGCGGTACCGGACGGTCGCCGTCGTCCTCGCCGAGGTCAATTCGAAGATCACGAACTGGAAGGACCGCACTACCTGCGTCATCCTCGGCGACGGCGCGGCCTGCTACCTCCTAAGGCCGTGCGGGGACGGGGTCGGGATCCAGAAGACGATCCTGGGCACCGATCCCTCCGGCTACTACGTCGCCTACGTCCCGGCCGGGGGCCGGGCGATGCCGGTGACCGCCGAGGCGGCCGAGCAGGGGCTGCAGTACTTCGTGATGCAGGGGCGCCCGGTGCTGGACTTCGCCCACAACCAGATGCCACCGCTGATCCGCCAGCTGGCGGCAGAGAGCGGCCACAGCCTGGACGACGTCCAGCTGTTCGTCACCCACCAGGCGAACATCAACATCATCAACAACATCATGGACCTGATCGGGCAACCCCGGCAGAAGACGTACACCAATGTGGAACGTCGCGGGAACACCTCAAGCGCCTCGGTCCCGCTCGCCCTGTGCGAGGCCGTGGACGACGGGTGTCTCAAGCCCGGGGACCTGCTGTTCGCCGTGGCGTTCGGCGCCGGGCTCACCTACGGGGCCTGTGCCATCCGGTGGTGCGGTCCGGACGACTTCTCCAGCCACGGCTGATCCGACAACGAGCGAGTACCCAAACCAACGCGGAGTTCGAATATGTGTGAAACACCCGGCCGCGTCGCGGTCGTCGGCGTCGGCTCCATCGGTCGAGGCGTCGTCCACATCTTTGCCCAGGCCGGATTCGAGGTGTTCGCGGCGAGCCGCGACGGCAGCGACCGGATGACCGGCTACCTCAACCGGGAAGTCGACCGGGGCCGCCTCGGCGCGCGGGAGTGGGAGGTGCTCGTCGGGCGCGTCACCTCGTGCGCCGTTGACGACCTGCCCCAGGTGGATCTGGTCATCGAGTCCATCGTGGAGGCCGAGAGCGCCAAGCGAGACCTCTTCACCCGGCTAGAGCGCTCCCAGCGGGTGGACACGATCCTGGCATCCTCGACCTCGACCATCCCGATCGCCCTGATCGCAAGCGACCTCGACCACCCGGAGCGGGTCATCGGCATGCACTACATGACCCCGGTGCCGATCATGCGGCTCGTCGAAGTCGTCCGCTCGGAGCGCACCAGCGACGAGACCTGGCTGCGAGCTGTCGACTACTGCGTCAAGACGGGCAAGGAGGCCGTCACCGTCCGCGATGTGCCGGGGTTCGTCGCCAGCCGGCTAGCCCAAGCGATGATCAACGAAGCCGCCTACATCCTCGACGACGGCGTCGCCGACGCCGAGTCCATCGACCTCATCGCCAGGTTGGGGCTCAACCTGCCGATCGGCCCGCTGCGCCTGCTGGACGAGGTCGGCGCGGAGGTGGCCCTGCGCGGGCTGGAATCCCTGCGCCAGCGGCTGGACTCACCCCGGTACGAGCCATCACCGGTCATCCTGCAGAAGGTCCGGGACGGCGACCTGGGCCGCAAGACCGGCGCGGGCATCTACACCTACACCTGCGCGAGGGGCAACCGATGAGAGTCTCGAACCTCGGCATCCGTGCCGCCGGCCGATGCGTTCCCACGACGACCAGAACGGTGTGCCGGCCTGGGACCGGGGACGAGGTGGCGGTCAGCGTCGCCAGCCGCGACCAGACCCCGTTCGCCATGGCGGAGCAGGCGACCCGCGAGTTGCTCCACCGCGCCGGGCTGACCGAAGGGGACCTGGAACGGCAGTACTACCTCGTCTGCAACGAGGGTCCGGGAGACTACCTGTTCCAGCTCGCCGGGCGAATGATCCTGGATCGGCTGGGGGTCGGGCGGGCCTACAGCTACAACTTCACCCAGGGCGGCAACAGCCCGCTCATGGCGACGTACCTCCTGGCCTGCCACTTGGCAGCCCAGCCGGAGATCGCCCGGGGGATCGTCGCGGCCCCGCAGCACTGGGAGTACCACAGCGTCGGCAGGTTGCTCGGGGACGCGGCGCTCGGGGACGGGGCAGCGGTGGTGCTCTTCGAGCGCGGGTGGCCCCGCCACGCCCTCCAGTCGATCGTCACCAGGACCGACGGGCGGTTCCACGACGTCGTCTACAACGAGGTCGGGGGCTGGCGGGTGCCCATGACCGAGGAGCCGTGCCGGGCCGGCCGCTGCGTGTACCGGGTCCACAACACCGCGCACTACGAGGAGCTGGCCAAGAGCACGGTCGACCTGCTGGCGCCAGTGATCGACCAGGCGCTGGAGGAGGCGCGGGTCGGCTGGAGCGACGTCGACCAGGTTGTCTTCGACGCGGCAACTCCCCAGCTGCGCCAGGACTTCCTCGACCGGTTCCGGATCCCGGAGGAGAGGGCCATCGACTCCGGAATGGGCGGGGCCTGGATGTGCTCGGCCGGCCTGCTGCTCGCCTTCGGCCGGTTGCTGGAGCGGACCGACCTCCGCCCCGGCTCAACCGTGCTCGCGACATCAGTGGGAATCGATGGCAACTGGGCCGCGGCCGTTATCAGGGTCTGAAGGGAACATCATGGTGACAGGTGGAGCTGTTGTGCGGGAAAAGACCGCCAAGGAGAGCCCGCTGGTCAGCGCGGACCTCGCAGAGACCGCGGAGATCAGCGGGATCGCAGGGATCGCAGGGATCGGCGTCGCGCTGGCAGAGAGCAGGGTGGACCCCTGGAAGGAAATCGCCCCGGCCGCCGGGATGAAGGAGTCGCTGCGCGACTACCTCGGGTGCTACTCGGTGCCGATCGCAAACGGCCAGGAGAGCCCCAGCCACTTTGCGCTGACGGCCGCTCTGCGGGCGCTGGAGGAGGCGGGGATTTGCCCGTCCGAGGTCGACGTGGTGATCTCGAACAACATCACTTCGGACTATCTGGACTGGCAGATGTCCGGTTACCTCGCCTCGGAGCTCGGGATCGAGGACGTTACGACGTTCGACATCTACGCAGGGTGCAACTCCGCCGGGATCGCCTACCAGGCCGCCATGGCGATCATGAAGGCCGACCCCTCGGTGGGCACCATTCTCATCGCTCTCTCGGAGCATCTCGGTGGGGGCACGTTCCCCCAGTTCATCGGGGACGGGGGGTGCGCCTGGGTCCTGCGCAGGGGGCATGCGGACCTCACCCTGGTCGATTTCTCGAACATCAACGCCGAGATGCCCCGGCTTGGCCTGCTCCCGGAGGGCGGGGTGATCAACCCATTCACCCCCGAGTCCCGCTTCGACGGCGAGTGGCAGGACAACGTTGAGTTCAACATGGACGCCTACAAGCAGGAGCTCAAGCCCATCTTCGTCCCCATGTGCGCCAGCCCTTTCCTGGAGGTCTGCGAGAAGGCGGGCATCGCACCGGACGAGGTCGACCGGATCTTTCTGGTGCATCAGCAGAAGGAGTTCAACCGCAAGCTCATCGCGCACCTCGGAGTCGACGAGAGCAAGACGCCCCTGCACTACATCCACGACATGGGACACATCAGTGGGTTCGACGTCTTCATCTGCCTGAAGCGGGCGATGGACGAGGGCTTGGTCGTCAAAGACGATCTGGTCGGCCTCGTCGTCATGGGGCTCGGCGAACTCCACGCGTTCCTGATCCGCTACTGACCTGGGGGTACTCCTCGTGACAGCACCACACGATTTCTCCATCCGATGCGTCGGAACCGGGTCCTACGCTCCCGAGACCGTCCTGACGAACCAGGACATCGAGCAGCGCATGGACACCAACGACGCGTGGATCCAGAAGACCTACGGCATTCGGGAACGCCGGGTCGCCAGCCCGACCCAGCAGGTGTCTGACCTGTCCTGCGAGGCGGCCAAGCGTGCGCTGGACGCGGCGATGCTGGGGCCAGAGCAGATCGACCTCATCATCCACGCCTCGATCAACAACGATGTCCGGGTGCCCGCGACGGCCTGCATCGTGCAGGGCAGGCTCGGGTGCGACGAGGCGGTCGCCTTCGATATCAACCTCGGAGGCTGCCCCAACACCGCCTTCGCCCTGACCACAGCGATCAAATATCTCGACGGTGTTCGATTCAAGCGGGCCCTGGTCATCTGCACCGAGATTTACAGCAAGTTCATCAACTGGAGCTACCGCAGCAGTGCCTGCTTCCTCGGCGACGGATCAGGGGCCGTCGTCCTGGAGACGGGGCCGGGGGGCGGGCCGCTCGCCTGCGACCTGCACACCGCTGGGTCGCAGTACGCGGAGGTCGTGTGGGCCGGCGGAGGGACCCGGCAGGTCGATCCAGAAGAGCAGACTCCGATCATCAACGGCCGGGTGGTGTGGGACTTCGGTCACCGGGTCGTTCCCGAGGTCATCCGTACCGTCATCGCCAGCGCGGGGTTCGAGGTGGACGACGTCGACTTCTTCATCTTCCACCAGGCGAACATCAACATGATTCGCAACAACATGGCGGCGCTGGGCGTCCCGCCGGAACGCACCCACATGAACAACGACCGGTTCGGCAACACCGGCGGGGCATCCAGCCTCATCGCCCTGGATGAGGCCGTGCGCCTTGGCAAAATACCGCCGAAGTCCCGGGTCGTCCTGTGCAGCTACGGCGCCGGCCTGGCCTGGGGCGCCGTGCTCTTCGAGTACCGGGGGCGCTGATGCTCCTCGCCTCCGCCGAGGCCGGCATCGCCATCAGCGGCTTCGACACCTACCTGCCCGAGGGGCGAATCGAGATTTCGTCCCTCGTCGAGCAGGGCCACCTGTCCGAGGACCAGTACCGCCGGATCGGGGTGCGATCGGTTCCCGTCGCAGCCCCCGAAGAGCACTCCAGCGATCTGATGATCAAAGCGGGGCGGCGGTTGCTGGAACGGCTCGACGTCGCACCGGGCAGCGTCGATTTCGTGATCACCGCGTCGGTGGTCCCGGCAGAGTACCTCATGCGCACCCTCGCCGGCCGCGTCTGCCACGAGCTGGGGGCCGTCAACGCCAACGGCTTCGACCTCTACCAGGGCTGCAACGCCTTCGTCATGCAGCTGGAGCTGGCCGTCGCCCTTCTGGCGACCAGGCCATCGTGCCAGAACGTGCTGCTGGTCGCCGGTGACCGATGGCAGGAGTACAGCGATCACCGGGTAGCCACGAACATGGTCTTCGGCGACGCTGGCGCCGCCGCGCTGGTGAGCCGCTCCGGCGGCGGGATCAGGCCGGTCGCGGTCGACTCCCTGCTGGATGGCTCCCTGCACGACCTCGCCGGGGTCGCCTTCGGCAGCCGGGCGTTCGCCGACCGCGGCGGCGGCCCGGCCAACCTGGACTACGCCGTGTGCGACCGCCAGAAGCTGGCCTCGACGTTCATCCCAGGCAACCTGGCGCGTTTCCAGCGGGTCGCCGAGCGGGTGCTGGCCTCCGCGGGGCTCGGGACAGGGGACGTCGCGGCGCTCCATGTCCCCTCTGGGCGAGACGACGTCATGCGCAAGCTCATCTCAACGTTGGGGTTTGACCTGTCGCGCACCAACCACCCGTATCTCGCGGAGCATGGGGACCTCTCAAGCGTCGGGCCATACGCCGACCTCGCCCGGCTGTGCGACGAGCCCTTCGCCAACCCCGGAGACATCATCCTGTCCCTGACCCAGGGCGCCGCGATGGTGTGGTCCGGGCTGATCCTGAGACGGTAGGAGACAGCATGGGCGAGCTGGTACAGCTGGAGGCAGCCTGCGGCATCGCGACCATCCGGCTGGTCCGGCCGCCGCTGAACGTGCTCGACGCGCGGGCTCAGGCCGAGCTGCGGGCCGCTGCCATCGAGGCGGAGGCCAGGGGGGACGTCGAAGCGGTCGTCCTGTGGGGCAGCGAGCGGGTCTTCTCCGCCGGGGCCGACATCCGGGAGATGCGTTCCCTCCCCGCGGCCAGAGTCGCCGAGTTCGCCCAGCACCTCCAACTGGCCTTCACCCAGGTCGCCTCGATCACCAAACCGGTGGTGGCGGCGGTGGCCGGGATTGCCCTGGGCGGCGGCTGCGAGCTGGCGATCACCGCCGATCACCGGATCGGGGGCGAGAACCTCCGGATCGGGCAACCGGAGATCCTGATAGGGGTCATTCCCGGGGCTGGCGGCACCCAGCGGCTGCCCAGCCTGATCGGCGCCGGCCGCGCCACCGATCTCATCCTGACCGGGCGAACCCTCGACGCGGCCGGGGCACTGGCCATCGGCCTCGTCGACCGGGTCGTCGCGCCCGACCGGGTCTACCCGGAGGCGCTCGCGTGGGCGCGCCAGTTCGTCGGAGGCCCGGCCTCGGCGCTGCGCGCCGCGAAGCGGGCGATCGGCGCAGGCATCGCGGAAGGGACCAGGCGAGGGCTCGACGTCGAGCGGGAGGAATTCGTCGGGCTGTTCTCCGGGCGGGACCAGCGGATCGGGATGAACCACTTCCTGGAGCGGGGCACGGGGAAGCCAGCTTTTGTCGGGTACTGACCGCGCGGCGCCTGGCTCACCCGGCGGGCCGGAGCCGCGGCTCGGGCGTCAGGCGTTCAGGGTGTCCTCTCGGGAGCCGGATCGTCGGAGTGCTCTCGCTGCCGGTGAACCGCGCGATCGAGGTGATCTCTGGCGGGAGTAGCCGCTTGCAGGCATGTAACTGGGCCGTGCCGAAGTCGCCGTGGCATTCAGGC
>JAFGOK010000300.1 GCA_016926535.1 Micromonosporaceae bacterium
ATTTTTGAACATCAATCCCATGTGGCCGTTGACTTGCTTGAAATTGGCTGAGATCGATGGTATCGATTGGGTGCTCGCGTGGCCAAAAACGACGATCGAGAGGACATCCATGATGTATGTGCTGGCCACCGTTGCTGTGGCTGTGTCGACGATCATTTCTCCGGTGTCAGCTGCTTCAGAGCTGGACCTGGTCGCACCCCCGACGGAGAAGGTGGTTGTCGAAGTGGCGACGGTCAATGGATCTGGCTGCCCAGCAGGGACAGCGGAAGTCACCGTCTCACCCGACAACGCATCCTTCGAGGTTGGATACAGCGACTACATCGCCCAGGTCGGCGCGGGAGCCAAGCCGACTGACGTGCGGAAGAACTGTCAACTCAGCCTGAGGGTCGCGACCCCGACCGGGTTCACCTTCGCGATTACTCGTGCGACCTACCAGGGTTCCGTCAACCTGGCGAGTGGCGCGACGGCGGTACAGAACGCCAACTACTACATCCAGGGGGAGTCCGAGACGGCGACGGTGAGTCATCCGTTCGCCGGTCCCCTCAAGGAGGAGTGGCAGACCGCCGACACGATCGCGACGGTGAGTCTCTCGGCCGAGGACTTCGTCCCGTGTGGTGAGCAGCGCAATTTCAATGTCAACACCGAGTTGCGAGTCAACGCGGGCACCTCGGACTCGGAAACGACCAGTAGTTCCATTGCCATGGATTCGGCGAGCGGTCACGTCAGCACTGTCTACCACTTCGCGTGGATGCAGTGTAAGTAGCCGGCGTCGGATCCTCCATACGCCGTGTTTTTGGGCGGATGGGCGGCAATTTCGTATCGATAGTCGATCGGGAGGAGCCCCATGTTTCACGTGCTGACTGTTGGCAGCGTTCTGGCATCCATGCTCGGAGCGCCGCTGGTGATCGAACCCGTGGTGTCGCCCCCAGCTGAGAAGGTTGTTATTGAACTTGTGACCGTCAATGGGTCGGGTTGCCCGCTTGGCACGGCTGCCATCGCCGTCTCTGAGGACAACACCGCCTTCACTGTCACCTACAGTGACTACCTTGCCCAGGTTGGCGTCGGCGCCAAGCCGACGGACTTCCGCAAGAACTGCCAGCTCAACATCTTGGTGCACGTTCCCACCGGCTTCACGTACGCGATCGCGTCCGTGGACTACCGGGGCTTCGCGGCCCTGGCGGAGGGTGCCATCGGCACCGAGAAGGCGAGCTACTACTTCCAGGGGATGAGCCCGACGGCGGCGGTTAGCCACCAGTTCAAGGGTCCGCTAGAGGACAACTGGCAGGCGACCGACACCACCGATCTCATCGCGTTGAGCTACGCCCCGTGTGGTGAACCACGCAATCTCAATATCAACACCGAGTTGCGGGTATCCGCCGGGACGTCGGACACCACGACGACCACGAGTTTCATGACCATAGATTCAGTGGACGCGAATCTCAGCACGATTTACCACTTCGCCTGGAAGCAGTGCCCGGTTTCGTAGTTTTGGGGGATCCACTATGTTGAACACTCTGACCGCCGGTGTGATGGTCGCATCGATTTTGGCAAATCCAGTATTGGAGGCGCCGTCGACCGTTGCTCCGCCAACAGGAAAGATCACGATTGAAGTTGTGACTGTCAACGGGTCTGGTTGCCCGATCGGGACGGCGGCAGTTGCCCCGTCCAAGGACAATACGGCCTTCACCATTACCTACAGCGACTACCTGGCACAGATCGGCGTGGGCGCAGCCGCGACCGATTTCCGCAAGAACTGCCAGCTCAACCTGAAGATCAGTGCCCCCTCGGGGTTCACCTACGCCGTTGCCCAAGCCGATTACCGCGGCTACGGGTACCTGGCGGAGGGTGCGACAGCCCTGGAACGGGCCAGTTTCTACTTCACCGGTCAGTCGACAACGACCGCGACGAGTCACTGGTTCACTGGTCCAATGGACGACAACTGGCAGACGACTGACAAGGCCGACATCGCGTCACTGGTGTTCGCACCGTGCGGTGAGGTTCGCAACCTCAACGTCAATACTGAGCTGAGGGTCAGCGCTGGAACGTCGGACATCTCGAAGACCACCAGTTTCATGACCATGGATTCGGTGGACGGCAGCGTCAGCACGACCTACCACCTCTCGTGGGCGACCTGCCCCGCGTAGGCAGCCGAACAATGAACCACGAACCACGTGTATGCGCGCAGGCATAGACACGTGATGCTCTGACCCCGGGGGGCGGGATAGGCGATTCCCGCCCCCTGAGGCGCGTCGTGTTCTGGTCGCTCCGTGTCACATCGGCTGTGTCCTAAGCGGACGACGGAACCCCTAGGGCGGAATCCGGATCGAGCAATTCGTCGAAATCAGGGTCCAACTCGGGCTCGTGCCGGATGAAAGGCTTGCAGGCATCGGCGAGGCTCACGCCATGGGGAGTAAACAGGGGGAAGCACGGGTTCGTCTCAGCCGCCAGATCCCGATCATCGCTGCCGCGGTCGCGGCGTATTTCCTGGTCCGCGGAGCAACGGAGTCCGCAGTGGACACGGCGGTCATCAACGCGGAACGCATTGTCGATATCGAGCGATATCTTGGAATCTATCGTGAGCCGGCGTTGCAGGAGGGCCTGGCATCCTCTGAGATGGTGGCGCGGCTGGTCAACTGGGTCTACATCTGGGGCCACTGGCCGGTCATCGTCGTGACGCTACTGTGGCTGGCCTCCCGCCATCCGGCGATCTACCTCAGGACCCGCAACGCGATGCTGGTCTCCGGCGGGATCGGGCTGATCATTTTTCTCAGCTATCCCGTCGCTCCGCCACGACTGGCCGATCTGGGCATGGTCGACACCGTGACCGTTGGATCGCACGCGT
Organism: Micromonosporaceae bacterium; assembly: GCA_016926535.1. GTDB lineage: Bacteria > Actinomycetota > Actinomycetes > Mycobacteriales > Micromonosporaceae > JABDRL01. Next base: position 2,843 of record JAFGOK010000300.1, read on the forward strand.
ACCGGGTGTTCCAGCCGACAGTGTTCACCAACCAGTTCGCCGCGATGCCGAGCCTGCACGTCGGATGGGATCTGCTGATGGGGTTGGCGATGATCGTCGCAGCACGTCGGGTGCTGGTGCGCGCGCTGGGGGTCCTGATGCCGGTCGCCATGGTGACGGCCGTTGTCCTGACCGCCAATCACTTCATCCTCGACGCCGTCGCCGGAGCTGCCCTGACGACCATGTGCTGGATCGGGTGCGGGCGGCTGCTGCGGGGGTCAGGATACGAGGCGGCGCTCCTGCCGCGCCAGTTGCCTGCGGCGTTCGATCATCTGCCATTGCATGACATGCCGGCGAATGACCTGGGCATCGTGTTCCTCAAGAATGTACTCGATCACGACGTCGATGCCGTTTCCGCTGTCCTCGGGCCGCAACGAGTGGACCGTGCCCTCGATCTCGACCTCGGTGCCGGAGATGGTGAATCTGACCATGATTGGCTCATCCGGGACGATCTCGGCGGCGGTCATCCGGCAGCGAACACCACCCTCGCAGATATCGATGATGGTCCCGTGGAATTGGATGGGCTCCGGTCGCCCGTGAGTGGCAATGATCGTGATCGGTCCTCCGTCCTCGCCCCTGACGAACTGGCGGCGGTTGCTGCGTGTGGCCTCACCCGTCGCGATCAGGCGCCATTGCCCCCGCTGCCCCCGGGTACGCTCGACGACGCGCATCGGCGCGAAGTACCGCGCCCTGGCCTTGGTCCAGAACACCTCGACGTCGCTGCCCTCAATGATCTGCTCGGTGTTGACGATGTCCAGCGGGCCGGCGATGACCAGAGCGGTACCGTCGATGTCCTCGACCCTGGAACGAAAATCGGCCTCATCGCCGAACACGACCTGCACCAGCGTGTTCACCGCAGGCAGATCGGTCATGAAGCGCCGCCAAGCCAGTTCATGGCCGCGTAATCGGCAGGCTGGCCCGG
>JAFGOK010000301.1 GCA_016926535.1 Micromonosporaceae bacterium
AGGCGACCCGGGAACCAGGCTGCCACCCGGTCCCGATACCTCGCCGCCAAGTGCGTCAGCAGCAACAGAACCACCGCGATCATCGAGGCATGGCGAGCGGCACCGCCCAAGCGGTTCGGACCGTATGCCACGCTCAGCAATGCGTCTCCCTGGCCGGTGACCAGCCAGCCGGCAGCGTAGCCGTGGGCTGTGAACCGCTGCGCTGACCAACCCGGCGGAAGGCCGCTCAGGCGCCACCCCGGAACGTCCGCCTCGGCGAGGACCAGCGCAAATCGACCGTTCGCGCCGCTGACCGCCACCTGAAAGTCCGCGACCGCCCGCTGGGTGACTGCCAGAGCTGGCGCAGAAGGCACGCCCGCTGACCTCGTGATGCTGAGCGCGGTACCCGTTTCGGGAGTGATGGTCATGTCTCTGAACCCGACAGTTGTCTTCGGATCGGTCTGCCCGACCGCGTAGAGGAACAACTCCACCTTCGTTGTCCCCGGCTCGATACGAAACGGCGCAGACAGCCGCGTCCATGAACCGGTTCTCGGCAGCTCCGGCAAGGCTGCGCAGCGGTTCGGACCGACCTGCCAGAGACATATTCTGGCGGTCTGTCCTGCCACTGTCCGGTGCTCCATCTCCAGCCGGTACTGGCTCCCGATCGGCTTCTCCAGGACCAACCGCACGCATGCGATATCGGCCGGAGCGCTGAGAAGCACCGTGCCGCTGTCCGGCCGTTCCAGTCGCAACCCGCGCTCCTCGGGGGACCGACCTGTCGAGTTGTTGCAATTCCCAAGATCACCCATGTCACCGAGTTGGGGCTGGGTGAGCGTCGTTCCAGCCGTAACCGTGTGACTGCCAGCCTCCAGCACCCGCTCGACGGGTGATGCGGAGGGAGGCTCGATGGTGACGTCCGCCAGTGGCCTCAGAGGGTCCACCCGAACCTCGCGATACTCGACGACCGTTCGCTGGCTCGCCCCTCCGTCGGCGTAGAGGAACAGGGATACCGGTCCGGCCTCAGACGCGATACGCACTGTTGTGTCGTAGGTCCGCCAGTCCTGGGACGCTGCTGGTCGGGGAAGGCCAACGCAGCCACGGACCCGTTCCTGCCACAGGCAGATCCGCGCGGGATGCCCGGACACCCCCCGATACTCGAACCGGACCCGGTAGGCGGCCTGAGCCGGTTGGCCCGGCAGCGGAGCGGAGACGCAGGCCGAGTGCTGATCCGCACCGAGCCGAACGACGGCTGGCTCGGGTCGGGTCAGCGTGATGTTCGGATCCTGGTCGTCCAGACGAGCGCAGTCGCCAACCGACCCGAACTCGGACAGCCCGCCCTGCTCGGCCACGACGTACTGGGTCAGTCTCACAGGGCCCGGCAATTGCACTGAGCCGCCGACCTCAGCGAGAGACTGGAGCCTGCCGTCCAACTCGATCGCGGCAACGCCTGGATCCAGCGGGATGTCCAGGGGCGCCTGCTGCGGCAGCGGCGCCCCATCGACAGCCATCCACAGCGGATCGGTAAAACGCAGGGCCGCCCCGCGGTTCTGCTTGATGAGGCCGACCTGCATGACCGGTGCCTCACTGTACGGCGCGAGCTGGTAGCTTCCCCGTTCGGCCAGTGTGAACAAGTCCCTGACTCCGGGCCGCCACAGCACCCCGTCGCTGGCGATGCCGGTGTCGCGGGTCGTCACGGAGTCTCCGGCCCGCCCCAGCATGGCGCGCAGGGTGGCCTCGCTGTCGTCGGCGACGACCGAGGAGATCGTGCTGAAGGCCGCCACCGGACCACTGGCATCCGGCACCTGGTACACATCGGCGATCGGGAAATGGCTGGTTCTCACCAGCATCGCGTCCGCGCTGGCTCGCAAGGCCTCCGGGTCCGCGAACGGCTGCGCCCCGGATCTCGCCAGCAAATCATTCCGGACAATCACCTGTCCGACGCCCAGTGCCCGCAAGACATTGAGTGCGATTGCCCGCTGCCCGGCCAACAAGGTCGATTCCGCCAGACTGGCCAGTTCGTCCGCACTGCCCGCCGCTCGAAGATAGCCTCCGGGGAGGCGATACACGACGGGTCGTTCCAGCAGTTGCCTGGGAATCGTGTCAACGCCGTGGTAACCCCACGTGGTGGTCACCTGGTAGTACGGGTCCAGCGGCAGGACCAGCACCTTGCCCTGCGACGACGACTCGTTGACCGCGTCGGCGACCTCGTGCCAGTCCTGCGGGACCCGCACATGCGAGCCGGGGAAACTCGCCTTGGTCTCTGGAACGATCTCTCCTGTCCACAGCGGCCAGGGATAGCCGAGGGCGCAGAGCACGACCGCTCCGACGCCCAGTCGAAGCCCCATGAGACGCAACGAGAAGCTCCGCATCGACAGCACCCGGTCGATCGCGACCGCCCCGAGAGCCCCGTAGCAGAGAACCTGAACCACCGCGAGCTTCATCGCCGGGTCACGCAACAGCCACATCCCAGGGACATGGTCGAACATCCACTGGTTCACTGGTCCCAGGGGCGGATGCAGGCCAGTGCCCAGCACGGCGCACCCCGCGCACACGAGGCCAAGGATCACGGCGGGCTTGCGCCGAGACCGATCCGACAGGAGTACACCCGCCAGGGCGAGTGCCGGCATTCCCCACCGCAACACGGGCCACCCCGCACTCTCCATCGCCGCGCTGAATGGGAAGTACCCCGGGTTGTGCCAGCCCCAGTGGGCATTGAGCGTAAGGACATTGCCAATTGATGCCCGAGCGTGGGTCCAGGACCACTGGCGAACGTCGGTGGTCGCGTCCAGGACCAGACCTGAGGCGTCACCCAGGGTCAAGACCAGCGGCACCAGCCACCACAGGTTGACCGCGAGAGCCCAGGGAGCGGCCCTCAGCAGTAGCATCGCCGATCGGCGCGGAGCGCTCCGCGTGACCAGCATCCCGGAGGCGAGAGCCGAGAGGACCACACACACCGCGAGGAGTGCCAGCAGCGGCGGGTTCTGCGCGAGGTAGGAAGCTGGCAGGGTCGCCAGCGCGAGCGTCCGGGCGGAGACGCCGCGTCCGGCCCCGGCGCGCAGCACCATGCCGACCAGGGTTCCGGTGAGGCCGATGGCGAGAGCCGGCAGCGGGTTCGGAAAAGCGACCATCAGATACGCGTTGAATGCCGCGGCCAGGCCCGCGAAGACCATCGCGGAAGCTCTGCGAGTCCAGACCGCGGCAAGGTAGGCGCCGCCGAATGCCGCATAGCTCCATAGCAGGGCGTAAAAGAGATACTGTGCGACCGTCGGTGACAAGCCGACGACCCCAACCAGGCGGGTCAGGACCACCTGAAATATATTTACGATAATGTATGAATGTGATCCGGAACCGGTGATTTGATGGTTCCACAGCGATGTCAGCTCGGCTGCCGTGTTTCTCGTCTCGAAGGGCGCGACATCTCCCGCCGCGATGAACGCGCCCGGCTGCACCCACGTCAACGTGACCAGCGCAGTAGCCACCAGGAGCGTTCCATAGGTGAATCCGCGAAATGCCCGTCTCGGATGGTGGGTCACACCAGTTCCAACGCGGTGAGCTGCGGTGATCACAACGCCAACGGGCAAGCGCGGTACTCGGGCCGGTGGTCTGGCGTGGCGCCCCGATGGACGACGCCGGCGGGTGTGCACGAGAGTCCTCATCCGCGCCGCCGCTGCGGCAACCATCACCGAGGCAGTGTTCATTCGTCCTCCGCTTTCCGCGTCATGACCAGGCTCGATTCGGTACGCCGCGCGGGTATCGGATCAGCGGCACCATGGCGCACCCCGCGCCCAGGACCGCGGCGCACGCCAGGCTGACGGAGTCCGAGTGGAACAGCGCGGCGGCTGCCAGCGTGGCCATCACGCCGAGCAGGGGAGTCAGTACGCCGGGAGAGTGCCCGCGACTCAACCGATAGCGAATCATCAATGCCAAGACACTGAGTGCCACCGTCGTCAGCCCTCGGATGGCCAGCAGCGTCGAGGGAACCCGAAACTGGTCACCGAATGCCAGAGGCAACAGCAGTGGTCCGACCATCGCCAGCGCGGCCGTGGCGACCAGCCCGAGACCGACGGTCACGGTGACGGCCAGGGCAGCCTTCCGCTTGGATACAGCCCCGTCCCCGACAGCGAACTCCGGTATCGCAAGCGTGCACGCAATCTGCGAGGCATAGAACACAGTCTGTGCCGCCATGGTCGCGGCGACGTACAACCCCGCGTCATGAGCAGGGAGATAGTGGCGGGCAAGAAGCGTGTCAATGCCAAGGAGCGCTTGCAGCGCACCCATCGCGGTGGTCCCAGCAACGGCTCGACGCGCGTTGACCCGCAGCGGCGCGGAGCCCCGGATCCGCCCAGGGCCTCGCTGCGCCTGCCACGACATCAGCCCGGCACGGAGACAATCCGCGCACAGCGATGCGGCGAGCGCCCCGACGACACCCCACCCAGCGTGCACCAGCGCTGCGGCAAGGCCTACCCGCACGATGGCGCCGGCCAGGACAATCACGCCACAGGTCCCGAAGCGCCGTTGCCCGCACAGCATCCCCCATGGCACGACGCTCCCCGCCATGGGCAGGCAGGAGGCGGCCATCACCAGCAGTGGCCAAACCGAGTCGAACCGCATGAAACCAGAAAGCATCGGACTGGCAACGGCAAGAGAACCGGCGGCTGCCGCGCCGACCGTCAGGGCACGACGCATCGTTGGGGTGCTGTCGAAGGGCAGATTCCGCTCAAGGCGCCGGGCAACCTGCGAAGCCACCATAGTTTCTACTGCGGCAACGGGTACCGCCAAGACCGCGATCACCGCAACGATCGCACCGAGCGCTCCGTACTCGGCAGGCCCCAGCATGAGCCCGGTGAGAAGGTGGAAGGCGACGCTGCTGCCGCTGGTCGCAAGGGACGCCAGGGCGAAGGCCACATGGCCCGCTGTCAGCCCAGAAGGCAGCAGGGCGGCGACGGATCCAGGTACGGGCGCAGCGGAACCGGGCTGCCAAGGGCGTCCAGCCCTCACCCTCTCACTCTCCCAACGAAAGCAAGCAACGAACGATCAGCAATGAGAACGTAACATCATCATGCAGCATAAACCTGCAAATTATAGACATTACCGGCTAAGCGACGTTTGCCCGTTGGGGCTGCCATTAGGTCCATTATTCTGTTTTTACTATTTTATCTATTTTTCATGCAATAAAATTGTCTATCGCCCCATATTCGCAACCCATGGACTGCGCTGGCGGGACAGACGCTGATGGCCGTGGGCTGGAGGCTCCCCCAGTCCACGGCCATCAGCGCGCCTTCCGTCTTCGATTGTGACGTGACCTCAGGACCGGCGATCTCGCCGAATGACCCGAGGTGCTACACGTCGTGCAAGCGGGGCACGTCCGCCAACAACCGCTGCGTGTAGTCGTGCTTCGGGTTGAAGATGACCTCGTCGGTCGGCCCGTTCTCGACGAGCTTCCCGTGCTGCATCACCAGCACC
>JAFGOK010000302.1 GCA_016926535.1 Micromonosporaceae bacterium
CCCCAATTCGCCGCCATACGCGCAAACTCGCAGATACCGGCAACCTGACGCCGGCCAAGGGAGAAGTCCAGAATCCGGAAGTACCGCGCGAGGGTCGCCGCTTCGAAGGGCTCCCATCTGGCCGCCACCCGCGCGACCTCGTCCAGCTCTGCCAGGCACAGTTCCTTGGAGTGAAGGAAGGCCTGGTGGACGTCCTTGACCTGCCCTGGATGAGCCGCGGCGAACTGCTTTCGCACCGCCCACACAGCGAAGACCATCGGTTTCCCCGTCCACTCTGTCCAGGCCTCACCAAGGTCGATCACGTGCAGGCCAGCAGAAGGAGCCTGGTCAAGGGCGTGCAGAGCCACATCCCCGATCAGTACGGCCGCGTCGGCCGAGCGCAGCATGTCGGTCAGTTGCGCCGGCCTGGTGATGTAGTTTGGCCGCACCCGGTACCGCTCTGCCAGCAGCATGCGCGCGAGCAGAACACCGGTTCGCGAGGTCGAGCAGAGGGCGACGGTGCGGCCATCAAGATCAGAAGGCGGAACGGTCGAAACCAGGTTGACCGAAAGCACCGGCCCGTCGCTGCCAACAGCGATGTCGGGCAGCAGCAGCAGTTCCTCCGCGTGCCGCAGATACTCCACCAGCGAGATTGGGCCAAGGTCCAGATCGCCGGAGACCAGTGCGTCGTTGAGCCGATCGGGACTGTCCTTGCGGAGATCGATGTCCAGCAGCGCGCCGGAACGCATCAGGCCCCAGTACAGGGGAAGGCAGTTCAGAAACTGAATATGCCCGACTCTCGGTCGCCGCGGCGGGACAACGCCACCAGTAGTCACCACGCCATCCTGCCTCGGCTCGGCGGGTCACAGCGCCATTGGCGTCGGAGATCACAGGAAGTCAGATAGCCATATGACCCCCCGCCAGCGCGTGATCGCTACCGTCATCGCCGCGGCCATGTCACTGGCCGGGCTGATCGTTGTTCCGTATGCTCCGGATTCGCCGCTCGCAGCGTTGCGAATCGGTCGGTTGCTGAGCGTATTCGGAGACGATGAGGACTCCGGCCGGTCATCGACGGCACAGCCCTCGCCCAGCCTGCCAGCGGCATCGGCGTCACCAGAGCCACCGCTCCAGTCCGCGCCCCCCAGCGCCTCACCGAGCGTTGCCCCAAGCGCGACGAGAAGCCCCCTGCTCCAAGCGGCAACCGTGACGGTGAAGGCCTCCGGGTACTGGTCATGGGCACTGCTCAACACCAAGACCGGAGCCGTCGTCGGCTCTGCCAAGCCGACGACCACCAGCGACACGGCCTCGATGATCAAATCCTGGATCGCGGCGGATTACCTGCGCCGGGCCGCAGAGAAGGGATCGAAACCCAGTTCGACGATCATGGCGCAGCTCAGCACCATGATCCGCGACAGCGACAACACCAATGCCTATACCTTCCATGTCGCCAACGGCAACCTGAGCTCGATCAAGCGCATGATCTCGATGTGCAAGCTGACCGACACGAAGGGCACTCAGAACTCCTGGAGCCTGACCCAGATGTCCGCACGGGACATCGCACGGCTCGCGGCGTGCCTCGCGGACGGGCGGGCCGCCGGGTCGAAGTGGACCAACTGGTTGCTCAACGAGATGCGTAGCGTCAGGGGGCAGGGCCGGTTCGGTGTGATCAAGGCATTGCCGGCTGAGGTCGCCGCGAAGACTGCGATCAAGAATGGCTGGCTGCTGCGGGACAGCGACCGTCTCTGGCATATCAGCTGCCTCGCCGTGGGCGACGGATGGGCACTCGGCGTCCATGCCCGCTACCAGAACACCCTCGGCAAGTCCTACGGAGAGCGAATCTGCCAGACGGTCGGGGAACAGCTCATGGCTGGCTGACCATGCCCTGCTGACTCACGACCTGCTGACTCACGGCTGGCCAGTGGCGGGAGGTCCGCGCCGGGTCGTCGCCCGGACCGGTACGACCAGCGGGCCGTTCTCGCCGTCGATGACCCGCACGCGCGCACCGTAGTGCTTCGCCAGCAGGTCGGCTGTCAGTACCTGCTCCGGAGGACCGGCCGCAACGATCTGCCCAGCGGCGACCAGGACAAGCCGGTCGGCGTACTCGCCTGCGATGGAGAGCTCATGGGTCGTCGCGAGGACGGTGATCTGTTCCGCGGCGCGCAACTCGTCAACCAGTTCGAGCATGTCCTGCTGGTGCCCGATATCGAGCGCCGTGGTCGGCTCGTCGAGCAGGAGCACCTGCGGCTCCTGGGCCAGTGCCCTGGCCAGGAACACCCGCTGCCGCTCTCCGCCGGACAGCGTCTCCAGCGCTCTGGAGGCGAAACGAGCCAGGTCAAGCCGGCGGAGCGTGGCCGAGACGACCTCCAGGTCCTGACGAGACTCCCGGCCGAGGGGCGGGATGTACGGGGTCCGGCCCAGCAGCACGTAGTCGAGCACGCCGATACCAGGAGGCACGATCGGGTGCTGGGCGACGGTCGCGACCAGCCTCGCCCGCGCCGTTCTGCTCAGGCTCCCCAGCGGAGTCCCGAACAGGGTGATGGCGCCGGATGAGGGCAGGGCGCCCCCGATCGCCCGCAGCATCGTGGACTTTCCAGCCCCGTTCGGCCCGATCACCGTCACCCATTCTCCCCTGGTGACATCAAGATCCACTCCCCGGAGAATCCGGGTACCACCGCAGTCCACGACGAGGCCGGATACCTCGATGGCGAGCGTCGAGCCGAGAGCAGGGCCGGTGGCAGGGCCGCGAGCAGGGCTGGGGGCAGAGCTGGGGGCAGAGCTGGGGGGCGTCATGCTGCGACCCGGTGGGTCGTTCGTAGCACGAAGATGAAGAACGGTGCGCCGAACAGGGCTGTGACCACCCCGATCGGGATCTCCGCCGGGCTGAGCACGGTCCGCGCGACCAGGTCGGCCAGGACCAGGAAGGCCGCACCGGACAGCGCGGACAGCGGCAGGATCACCCGGTACCCAGTGCCGCACAGCAGCCGGACCGCATGCGGAACGACAATCCCGACAAAACCGATCAGACCAGAGACAGAGACGGCGGCGGCGGTACCCAGGGACGCCGCGATCAGGAGCAGGTACCGCGCACGCTGCGGATCCAGGCCGAGGCTCTTCGCCTCCTCGTCGCCGACGGCGAGGACGTCGAGCGTCCGCCTCGCCACCAGCATTCCAGTCACGCTGATCAGGGAGTACGGCAGGAGCAGCAGCACGTCGTCCCAGCCGGAGGTCGCCAGCCGCCCGAGCAGCCAAGAGTAGACCTCCCGGATCGCCTCGATGTTGCGCTGCTGCATGAAGGTCTGGGCAGCGGTCAGGAAGGCGGACACCGCGACTCCGGCGAGCAGCAGGGTCGCAGGCGACCGGTACTTGGCCCCGACCGAGCCGAGCGTGCAGGTCAGACCGACGGCGCACAGCGCGCCGACAAAGGCGGCCAGCGGAACGGCCTGGGAGGTCCCCCCGCCCGGAGATGCCCCGGCCACGCGGGTGACCATGGCTGCCGTCGCCCCGAGCCCTGCCCCGGCTGAGACCCCCAGAAAGTACGGATCGGCCAGCGGGTTCCG
>JAFGOK010000303.1 GCA_016926535.1 Micromonosporaceae bacterium
CGGAAGTGCCCACCGCAACCACCCCCGGACCGCCACCAAAGATATCGATGATCCTGCTGCCGGCGCAGCACAGCGAAGCCGGCACAATCATCCATAAAAGGCGATCTCGCCACGAACGGCGAGTAAACCCCACCACGGACAGCGACCTCAACAACAGACGGCACTCGGCACTCGGCAACTGACGGCACTCGGCAACCGACACTCACCAAGCAGGCCGAAAAGAACACCCAGCCGCCGACGTCCCCCAACCTGGCCCAAGCCAACTCAGGCCCGCCCAACCGTGACAGGACTCCCGCGGGGCTGCATCAGCGTCTGGAGCTGGCCTGCTGCGCTGGCCTACGCCAGCGGACCCTCGAATGGCACCAGATGGCCGATCTCAGTCGGCCTGACCAGCAGGGTCAGCGCCCCGCAGCTCCACTGCGGACGGACATAGTCCCTGGTGTCCAGCTTGGCGTCCCCGGGGGGCTCGGCGGACCCCGGGGGGCCGCCGTCCAGGACGGTGACTCGCTCGATGGCGCTGGTCGCGAGCACCTCCTCGATCCGGAGCGTCCCGCTCAGGCGCTCCACCCCGGGGTAGACAACTGCCCTTCCTGCACGCCGCAGCGCGTGGTCGTTGGCTGCGAGGGCTGCCGTCGGGGTGGTGGGTGGACCGCTGGCGGAGGGCTCCCCGGAGGGGGGATCTTCGGCAGGAGCACTCCGCTGATCGGCTGCGAACGCGGCCTTACCCAGGGCGTGCAGTTGCCGGTAGACCTCGATCTGGCCACGGCAGACGATGCTGATGGTCACGTGGGGATACGGTCGTGAGATCACATGGGTGCAGGCGGTCAGCGACGACGATCGGGCCAGCGGAGCGATGACGTGCTGGATCCAGCGATCGGCAGCCGGCACGGTGCGGTGACCGAGGTCAAGTCCCAGGACAAACTCCATGCAACTTGCACTACCCAGCTTTGGCGATGTCACAACACGAACCTGCCAATCTCAACAGCTGGGTTGCGGCCGCACCGCCGAGGATCCGGTTGGATCACCCGGCCGGACCAGCGGAACGGCGGCGTTTGATGTGGAATCGGAATAATGGTCCCCCGGCCCGCAGCGTTTGCCAAGTCCGGTACCCACTTCCTGGGACGGCTCTGACCTGTGGTGCCTTATCACAGCAGCGGCCGGAACGCGCCGGTCGCGACGCTCGCTCCAAGGGCTGCGGCGACCACTCCGGCCGCCGCGACGATCAGGGCGGCATCCGCGATGGTGAACCGTTGCTGGCGTGCGGCGGATCGGGGGCCACCGGCGGCGAATCCCCGTGCATCCATGGCCGTCGCCAGCCGAGTCCCCCGGCGGATGGCCGCGACGAGCAGGGCGAACGTTGTCGAGGTGAGCAGCCGGGCCTGCGCGACCGGGTTGCGTCCGGCCCAGACGCCTCGCGCCCGCCGCGCGAAGGTCATCGTCCGCCAGTCATCTGCCAGCAGCGGCAGCAGGCGCAGCGCGGCCAGCGCCCCGATCGCGAACCGGGCGGGCAGCCGCAGCTGCTGCACCAGCGCGTCCGCCAGGTCCGTCGGGTCGATCGTCGTGAACGCCAGAACGCTCGGGAGCGCGATCGCCAGCACTCGCAGGCCGAGCCCGGCCGCGGCGACGGTCGGATCGTCTCCCGTACCGAACAGGAGCTGCACCACCGCAGCACCGGCGGCGCTCAGCAGGATCGGAAGCGACCGGCGCAGCAACCGCAGCAGGCTGATCCCAAACAGCGGCACGACGGCCACCTCGACCAACAGCGCGATCGCCGGAGCGATGGGATCGAGGGTCACCAGCAGACCGAACGTGACGACGAATGCGGCCCCGAGCTTCGCGACCGGGTTGCGCCCCGCCAGCACCGCGACGGGCCGGCGGCCGGGCGGGGCGAGGCTGGACGGGGCACCGCCAACGGCCGTCATGCCGGGTGCTCCACGGCCTGCGGGGGTTCCAGGACCCTCGTGCGATCGGCCAGTACCTCGACCAGGTCGGCATCGTGGGTCACCGTGACGACGGCACAGCCGTCGTCACGCAGCTTCGCCAGCAGTTCCACCAGCTCCATCCAGGTGCGCAGGTCCTGCCCGAAGGTCGGCTCGTCGAGGATCAGTACCCTGGGCGCGCAGGCCAGGGCCGTCGCCACCGCGAGCCGGCGCTGCTCTCCTCCGGAGAGCGTGAAGGGGTTCGCAGCGGCGAGATGCCTCAGCCGCAGGCGGCCCAGCAGATCCTCGACGATCGCGGTGACCTGGCGCGCTGGTCGTCCGGCCAGCTTCGGACCCAGCGCGAGTTCCTCGTCAACCCGGGAAGCGAGGAACTGGTGCTCCGGGTTCTGGAAGACGGTCCCGATCCTGGAGGCCAGCTCCGGCGCACGCCACTGGTGGGGGTACCGGCGCCCCGAGGGGGGCATCAGCGACCGGGCAGCGGTGACGGTGCCGGCCAGCGGCGTGAGGAGACCACCGAGCAGCAGCCCCAGCGTCGACTTTCCCGCGCCGTTCGGACCCTGGACCCCGAGCACCTCGCCAGCGCGCACCGTGAGATCTACCCCGGTGAGGGCTTGGCCGGCAGCGCCGGGGTACTGGTAGCCGACGCCCTCTGCGGTGAGGAGGACTTCCCCGGGCGGCCCGCTGGCGCGGTGGGTGCCCAGCCTCCGGCCGGGCACCCACACCCCCTGGCTGGACAACTCGGTCCCGTGCCGTTCCAGGATCGCTGCGGGCGTCCCATCGGCGGCGATCCCGCCGTCCGGCGACAGGACGATCACCCGGCTGATCAGGTCGAGGATCTCGGCGATGCGGTGCTCGACGATGATGGTCGTTGTTCCGGTGATCGCGCCCAGCGCCAGCCGCACCTGGACCGCTCCGGCAGGGTCGAGATTGGCGGTCGGCTCGTCCAGCAGGAGCAACGCAGGCCGCGGGGCCAGCGCAGCAGCGATTGCTAGCCGCTGCTGCTCTCCCCCGGACAGGGCGCTGGTGGGGCGCTGCCGGCCGTACTGGAACCCGACCATGGCCAGGACCTCGTCGACCCGCTGCCAGATCGCCTCGGGGCGCCAGGCCAGGTTCTCCAGCCCGAAGGCGACCTCGTCGCCGGACCGGGCCATGACCAGCTGCGACTGCGGATCCTGGAAGACGATACTGACCTGGCCGGCAGCCTCCCGCGGATCCCGCCCGCAGACCGTGACACGGCCGGCCATCTCCCCGGAATCCGCCGGCAGCAGGCCGGCGAGGGCCGCGAGCAGGGTGCTCTTGCCGGCTCCGGAGGGGCCGAGCAGCAGCACCCGCTCGCCGCGTTCGACGCGCAGGTCGACCCCGCGCACCGCCCAGGCTCTGCGGCCGGCGTGGCGCCAGCCGAAACCCCGCAACTCGACGGTCA
>JAFGOK010000304.1 GCA_016926535.1 Micromonosporaceae bacterium
CGGGGGAGGGGCGGGCTGGCACGATGAGACAACACAACGAACGACTCCGGCGGGCGCGTCTGGCCCTGCGAGCGCCCGACGGGTCGGCGTCTCCGATGAGCAGGCAGGAGCTGGCTGAAGCGGTCAATGCCCAGGTCGCGGCGACCACCGGTCGGCCGGGCGTCATGTCCGGCAGCCATATCGCGAAACTGGAGCAGGGCCGTTACCACTGGCCGAGGCGCCACTACCGGGAGGCGTTCTGGATCGTCCTCGGCGTCGAGCGGGACTCGGATCTGGGCTTTCGGATCATCCGCCGGGCACCTCGCGGACAAGCGCGGCAGACCGTCGCGACGGGGGAGGAATCGCAGTCGCTGCCGTCCGGCAACGCGGACAGTCCGCCCGATGCGGGCAGTTCGCCTGGTGCAGAGAATTCGCCCGATGCTGCCGATCCGGTGGCACTCCCTGAGAGTGCCTGTGTCATGCCGGCGCGGATGGTGATCGTTCCGGGGGGTTCGGTGCTCGGGGCCGGCCTGTGACGCGTTGGCGTCAGACCGCTGGGATGGTGCCGGGTTCGCTGCGACACCATCCCAGTCCGGGTGAAGGGCCTCTTCGCCGTGATTCGGCTGTGGTCTTCCTGCCCGCCGGACCGGGGACGGCTGGCCGTGGTGCCGAAAATGCGCACATCATCCGGATGTGGACGCGATGCTGAGGTGCCACGACATCGGCCCACCTCGCGGGTGTGGTGTTCAGGCCCCCTGGGTGCTGGCAAAGATCCACAGCATGCCGCCGGAACGATGCATGATTGGGTCAGCCTGGGTGGAGGCGATGCACGGCCACGGTCGACGACGGGGTGGGCGGTCGTCGCCGGCGCCGCGCCGGATGGCACGGTCCGCAGCGGTATCACGCGATTCAGGGCACTGAGTTGGGCAATCCTTGGATGGTAGCGACACGTCCAATCGTACACATGTTCGAAGAACCTGACCACCCGCTTTCCCTGGTCCGGTCACCGAGCGTCGTCCGGGGCAGCGGCGGGCTGCCGGTTTCCGGGGCTCCGACCGGTTTGCTGGTACTCGCTGGTTTCGCTCTGATCGTGGCAGGTGCCATCGGACTCGTGATCGTCCGCCGGCGTCGGACCCGATTCGTCGCCTGAACACCGGTCGCCCTTCATGGTGATTCCGAGACTGGGGGCAGTTCAGTCGTCGTCGGTTCCCTCCAGCGGGAAATGGCAGGCGACCTGGTGGCAGCCGCCGACCTCCAGCATCGCCGGGGCTTCGGCGGCGCACCGGTCCTGGGCCTTCCAGCACCGGGTCCGGAACCGGCACCCCGACGGGGGGCTGATCGGGCTGGGAACATCCCCGGTGAGCAGGATCCGGTTCCGCCGCTCTCGCTGGCGCCGGTCCGGATCCGGCACGGGCACCGCGGAGAGCAGGGCCCGGGTGTAGGGATGCCTCGGGCTGGCGTACAGCTCGTTCCGGCCCGCCAGCTCGACGATCCTGCCGAGGTACATCACGGCGACCCGGTCCGAGATGTGTCGCACGACGGAGAGGTCGTGCGCGATGAACAGGTAGGTGAGATCGAGCTCCCGTTGCAGGTCGTCGAGCAGGTTCACCACCTGGGCCTGCACAGAGACGTCGAGGGCTGAGACCGGCTCGTCGGCGACGATCAGTTTTGGCCGCAGCGCCAGGGCCCTGGCCACCCCGATTCGCTGCCGCTGGCCGCCGGAGAACTCGTGCGGGTAGCGGTTGTAGTGCTCTGGGTTCAGCCCGACCAGCTCCAGCAGTTCCTGGACGGCCTGGCGAATTCCGTTCGGGGTGGGGATCCGCTGCACCAGCAGCGGTGCGGCGACGATCGAACCGACCGTGTGCCGGGGATTCAGCGAGGAGTACGGATCCTGAAAGATCATCTGAATGTCGCGGCGCAGGGGACGTAACGTCCTGGTCGGCAGGTGGGTGATGTCCTGCCCCTCGAAGAGGATGGTCCCGTTACTTGGCTCGAGCAGCCGGGTCACCAGCCGGCCGGTGGTGGACTTGCCACAGCCGGACTCCCCGACCAGACCGAGGGTTTCCCCCTTCCGCACGGACAGGTCGATGCCGTCAACGGCCCGCACCGCCCCGGCCTTGCGCTGCGAGAACGCCCTCCGACTGATCGGGAAGTGCTTCTCCAGCCCCTTCACCTCCAGCAGGGTGTCGGGATCGGAACCTTCGCTGCTCAGCATGGTTGCTCCGCGAGGATCGTCAGCCGGTCGGTTTCCGGCAGGTGACAGGCGACGGCATGACCGTCCGACTCGACCAGCTCCGGGGTCCGCTCGGCACAGGGGAGGCCGTTTCGGCGAGCCTGCGGGCAGCGGGGGTGGAAGGCACATCCGGCGGGGAGATCGATCAGGCTGGGCGGGGTTCCGGTGATCGGGGTGAGCCGCTCCCGGACGTCGCCGTCCATCCTGGGCAACGAACCCAGCAGCCCCCAGGTGTAGGGGTGCTGGGGCTGCCGGAAGACCTGCTCTGCCCGGCCTCGCTCGACGATCCGCCCGCCGTACATCACCGCGACCTCGTCAACGAGCTCTGCCACCACCCCGAGATCATGGGTGATCATGATGACGGCGGAGTGGTACTCCTCCCGCAGATCCCGGATCAGGTCCAGGATCTGGGCCTGCACCGTTACGTCCAGAGCCGTGGTCGGCTCGTCCGCGATGAGCAGTTCCGGATCACAGACCAGGGCCATGGCGATCATCGCCCGCTGCCGCATCCCGCCGGAGAACTGGTGCGGGTAGTCGTCGAGGCGTTTGGCCGCCTGCGGGATGCCGACCCGGTCGAGCATCTCGACCGCCCGCTTCCTGGCCGCGGACCGGGAGACCTTCGGGTTGTGCACCCGGTACGCCTCGACGATCTGCGCGCCGACCGTGAAGTAGGGATGCATCGCCGTCAGCGGGTCCTGGAAGATCACAGCCATCTTCCGGCCCCGCAGCTGGCGCACCCGCCGGGGATCCGCCCCGATCAGTTCCTCCTGGTCCAGCCAGACCTCTCCGGAGATCCTGGCCTGTCCACGCTGATGCAGGCCAAGGATCCCGAGACTGGCGACGCTCTTGCCAGAGCCGGACTCCCCGACGAGGCCGAGGGTCTGGCCCCGTTCCAGGTCGAGACTGATTCCGTCGACCGCCTTGACCAGGCCGTCGTCGGTGGGGAAGTGCACCCTGAGATCCCGCACCCGGAGGAAAGGACGCCGGTCGCTCGCCTTCCCC
>JAFGOK010000305.1 GCA_016926535.1 Micromonosporaceae bacterium
CGGTCTTCGATGCCCTCCGCGACAGTCTCAAGTCGCAGGGTCTTGCCGAGCTCCACAACGGTCCTGACGACGGCGAGGTTCTCGCTGTCGGAGTTGAGGCCCATGACGAACGTCCGATCGATCTTCAACTGGTCGACGGGGAACTGTCGCAGGTAGGACAGCGAGGAGTACCCGGTGCCGAAATCGTCGATTGAGAGCCGGACTCCGAGATCCTTGAGCCCGTGCAGCTGGTGCAGTGCCTTGTCCGGGTCGTTGATCAGTACTGTCTCGGTCAGTTCGAGGGTCAGGCTCTCCCCCTTGAGCTTCGCGAGGGACAGGGCACTGGCGACGTCCGAGACGAACCCGGTGTCCATGATCTGCCGCGCCGAGACGTTGACATTGATGGTCAGATCCGGGATGGTCTGCCGCCACTGGGCGGCCTGGCGGCAGCTTTCCCTGAGCACCCACCGGCCGAGCTCGACGATGAGCCCAGTCTCCTCAGCGACCGGAATCGACATCGATGGGGGCACGATGCCGCGTTCCGGATGGGTCCAGCGCAGAAGGGCCTCGACCCCGACCGGATGGCTGTCGTTGAGTCGTACCAGCGGCTGGAACTGGAGCCGGAACTCGTCGAGGGTCAGCGCCCGCTGGAGGTCCGCCTGGAGATGAAGCCGTTCGACGACCTCCGCGTGCATGTGTGGCTCAAAGATGACGATATGGCCCGGTCCAGCCTTTTTGGCCCGGTACATGGCGACATCGGCATTGCTGAGTAGGTCTCCGGCATCCGTTCTGGATCCCCTGCTGGACGCGACCCCCACGCTCGCGGCGATGTAGACATCCCGACCCTGGATCCGGAACGGCTCCTTGACCGACGAGATGATGTCCCGGGCGACGCGGACCCCCGTCCGCGGACCGGCGCTGTTGAGCAGGATCGCGAACTCGTCGCCACCGAGCCGGGCGGCGGTGTCCCCACCCCTGACGCAGGCCCTGACCCGGCCGGCAACGGCGGCGAGCAACTCATCTCCGGCCTTGTGGCCAAGACTGTCGTTGACCGCCTTGAACCGATCAAGATCGATGAATAGGACGGTGACATGTCGCTCGTTCGTCGCGATGGCATGGTTGAGTCGATCGAGGAAGAGTGCCCGGTTCGGCAGGCCGGTGATCTGATCGTGGTACGCCTCGCGCATCGCCTCCACGGCGTTCGCGTCGGTCAGGGCCAGGCTGACCTGCTGGGCGAACGCCGCGAGCAGCTCTCGTTGCTCGATCAGCGACTCGCCGTCTCCGAGGGTGTACGCGGCGAGACTCCCCTGGACCTGGCCGCTGACATGGACGGGCGCAGCCATGACGTAGTGGCGTCCCGCCCGGCCGCTGAGGCTGTCGCTGGTCACGACGCCGTTGGCCGCCATCGCCTCAGACGCGGTCTGGAGCACCAGCGGATCGTCTCGAAGCGAGTCCTGGGGTCCGCAGGTGAGCGCGGCGATCAGCTGGTTGCTTGCCAGCGGATCGGCCAGCAGAAGGGTGACTCCGGCGCTGCTGAGCAGGCCAGCGGCCCCGGTCGTGATCGCTTCCAGGACATCCTGGATCGGCTTCCGGTTCGAGATCGAGCGCTGGATGTCGAGCAGGGTTTCCAGCAGCCGCTGCCGGGCGCGCAGCGCTTCAAGCAGTTGCAGCCGTTCCTCCGCCTCGCGCTCCCGTTCCGCCCGCAGGGTGCGTTCCGCCGCGAGGGTCCTGATGCTGCGGAGGGCAAGGCCGAGGGCATGGGCCATCGCCTTGAGGACCTGCCGCTCTTCGGCCCGGAACGGAAGATCTGTCCTGGCCACGACGAGCGCTCCGGCCGTCCCCTTGCCGAGGTTCGCGGCGATGGTATGCATGGCGCCGTACCCGTCAACGGTCATCGACTCGACGCCGCGGGCCGCTCGGAGTAGGACACTCGGATCAGCCTCTCGCCCGAGGCCGATGCTCCCGCTGACCGCACCGCTGAAGATGACCGCTCCGACTTGCGCAGCCAGGGTCTGGGTCGCCCGCTCAACGGCAGCGCTGATGGCGAGGGGCTCCTCCTGCGGTTCGCTGACTGCTGCGAAATACTCTGTGAGCCGGGTAGTTGACCAGGAGTACACCGCGCCCCTCTTCAGTGGCGCGGGAGTAGGAAGACGCGTCCAGCCATACTGCTTTTATCGGCCAGGCACGCGACGGGTTGAGTGGTTTGGAGCCCTCGGCAGGCTGTCGCTTGGCGGTTGGGGCGGTGCGCTCAGGAAGGCGCATTGGTGGGGCAGCCGTTCTTGCTCTTCCAGCTCGCGACCGCGGCAACTGGGGACTTCGTGCCGCCAGCCTTCCACGAGTCAAGGTACGACCACGGGTAGACGGCGCCTCGGCGGGTCCACCAGTCCCCGGTCTTCATGCACGGGGGGGAGATCCCGAAGTGCAGATGGCAGGCCCCGGAGTTTCCGGTGGTGCCGACCTTGCCGATCTGCTGCCCTACGGTGACCCGGACACCTGCCTCGATGCTCGCCGTGACCTGCGACATGTGTGAACCGTAGTAGCGGACCCCGTCATCCCCGAGGATCGAGACGAACAGGCCACCCTTGTCGGCGCCTTTTGGGTTGTCCGGATCGAACTTGTCGACCCGATTGACCTCCAGGACGACACCATTGGTCACCGCTCGGATTTTCAGCCCGCACGCGGCGATGATGTCGCTGGCGGGATAGTCGTGGTGGGTCCGCGCGTAGCTGTTGTGTCCGACGACCGGGAACACGTACTTGTACTTGCTGCCCTGGGCCGCCGGAGAGGTGGGGGTCGTCGACGCCGAGGGGGAGGCAGGCGCCGTCGCCGACGGCGAAGCCGCGGGGAGGGAGGCGGCGGTATCGGTCGGAGAGGCGGGTGTGGTGGCATCGCTGCTGGAGGTCGACCAGGTCGCCGTGGGGTCGGCGTCCGCGGAACCACAGCCGACCAGCAGGGCGACTCCGGATCCTGCGGTGAGCCAGGCGACCAGCGCCCATCTCAGCGGGGGGGTTGTTCTCTTCGCGCCAGAGGGGCGTACACGCATCACGGCAGCCATCTTGCCAGCACAGCGCATTCCTTGCCGCCCCCGGACGGATAGGCTGGCAGGCTGTGGAGGTCGTATGTCCGATCAGGTAGCCGATGCGGGTGACGTGCCGGCTGAGGGCTGGGTAGCCCCTGACAACCACCGTTTCCGCCCAGGAGACCATCCGGAAGGGTTGCGGCCGGCAGTGCCGCAGCACGCGGCTCGGCCGGACCCCAGGCTGCGGTCCTGGCCGATGGCGCCGCCAGCGGCGGCGCCTGCCTGGGATCCGCACGGCCCGCAGAGGCCGGGGTGGGACCCCAGCGGGCGCACTGCCGGGTGGATACCGGCCCCGCAGGGCCAGCCCGGCGGTTACCGGGGATACCGGCCGCCGCGCCAGGTGGCCAGACCGCGGTACCGGGAGCCGCTTCCGGTCCGGCCATCTCGGGTCACGCTGGGATTTGTCGGCGGGCTGGTCTGGATGGCCCTGGTCGGGGCGCAGCCGGTGTCGTTTTCCGGGTACATCTGGGCGACGCTTGTCGGCGGAGTGCTGTCCTGGGCGGCGGCCGTCGTCCTGGCAAAGGTGGGTGACCGGGGCGTCGCCGCCGGGGTGGCGGCGGCCAGCGCCGCTGGGGTCGCGATTGCGACAGTGATGATTGTCATTCGTTGGGTTGACGGGGGCTGGCCGCTCTGGTGATGGGTGGGATGACATCACCCTGGGGGTTGTTGTGCGCCCGGATTGATGACCCGGCTCTTGACTGGGCTGGTCTCCGGCCGTCACGCTCTGCGGCGGGGTGACAGACGCCAGGAGACTCGTTGCCGAAATAACGCACTGGCGTTGCCGCTCGCATAGTGTTGGGCGTACCGACAAACCGTCCGGGGGGATCGTGTCGTACTTCGCCGCAGCGGTTGTTCGCGCACCGCAGGGCTGGGTGGCCGAGGAATTGGAACTCAGCGAAGTCGCGGACATTGAGGATGTAGTGGAGAAGTTGCGCGACGTCGGCAACGATGCCTCGCTGGTGTTGCTGTTCGTCGAGTCTGATGACGCCTATTTCACACTCCTGCGCTTGGACGAGGGAGAGGATCTTCGGGTCTTCTGCTCAGACGGTACGTTCGCTGAGGAGTCCCGCCTCGGGGCGCTGCTCCTGGGCGAGGTTGAGGAGCCCGCGTTCGACTTCGAGGAGGACCCTGGCGAGGTCGACCAGGTCGAGGACGAGCCGGAGGCGGCGGCCGCTCCGGCAGCAGTGGCCGGAGCGGAGGTCGATCCGGTCGGGGATCCTGATCTCCTCAGTGACCTTGGGATCTCAGCTCACCGGCTGCTGTCAGTGTGCGGGCAAGAGGGCATGCTGCCCTCGGACATGACCGCGGAGATCTGCCAGTTGCTCGGCTGCGGTGACGAGGTGGAGGAGTTGCGCGAGGCGTGAGCGCAGCATCGGGCGCCCGCTCTGCGGGTGGCCCGCTGGGATTGGGGCGACTTGCCCGGCATGAGCAGCTGGTGCGGCGTGCCCTGGAAGTCGCCGTGGAAGGGCACGACGACCGGTTGCCTGACGAGGTTGACGTGCCGGTGGGCGCTGTCGTGTTCGGGCCGGACGGGGCCGAGTTGGCGACGGGGCGAAACGAGCGCTCGCTGTGTTCGGATCCGACGGCCCATGCGGAGATCGTCGCGATCCGGAGGGCCGCCGCCGTCCTTGGCTCGTGGCGATTGGATGACTGCACCCTTGCTGTAACCCTCGAACCGTGCACGATGTGCGCGGGGGCCATCGTGCTGGCCCGGATCGCTGTTCTCGTGTTTGGCGCCTGGGAGCCGAAGACCGGGGCGGTCGGCTCGCTGTGGGACGTCGTGCGAGACCGTCGCCAGACCCACCGGCCGGAGGTCTACGGCGGGGTGCTGGGCGAGGAATGTGGCGCGACGCTCCGCGTCTTCTTCTCTGACCGCAGAGACCCGCGAGGGCCGTCAAAGGGCTGATCCGCGAGGGCCGTCAAAGGGCTGAAGCGAGGACTTGGGCGCCCGGCCGGATCACCGCCGAGGCGAGCGCGCGAGCCTTCTCGCTCCATGGTTCTGGTCGCATCGTCGCCGGGTCGAGCTTGATGTGCACCCGGTGCCCGTCGGCGTGGACGATGGTGCCATCCGCGGAAAGCACCCGGAAGCCGATGGTCGTGCTGGTCGTGCCGAGCTGCTCGGTCCACATGTGCACTGCCAGCTGCCCAACGTCACGAATCGGCACGTGGTAGGTGATCAAGAATTCCCGGACCATGGCAAATGCGTCGGGGGGCGTGTCGGGACCGGCGTAGCCGATGCCCTGCCGAGCCCAGTACGCGACGTACGCCCGCTCGATGAGCAGGGCGTACCGCGCGTTGTGAACGACGCCCATCGCGTCCAGGTCGTCGAAGTGCACGGTCACAGCCTCGACGTAGCCGAATGGAACCCGCACGGTCTCGACAGTCATGTCTCTCCTCGGCGCACGATCCGAGCCTACCAAGGACGCGGTGACTGGACCGTCACGCAGGTTGATGGAACGGAGTGGCCCTGCCCACGTGGGACGGTGCCGATTGGCTGCGGCTGGGCTACTCGGTGATGGCGTCGAGGGCGATTTCGACCATGGATCCGAAGGTCTGCTCCCGGTCCTCCGCACTGGCATGTGCTCCGGTCCGAACATGATCACTAACCGTTAGAAGGGTCAGGGCTCGTGCGCCGAACCGGGCCGCGATCGTGTAGAGGGCCGCCGTCTCCATCTCGACCGCGATGACCCCGTAGTCGTGCAGGCGGTCAAACAGTTGCGGCTGGTCGGCGTAGAAGGCATCCGCGGAGAAAACCGGCCCGACCAGCAGGGGAATCCCCCGACCGGCTGCCGCGTCGACTGCGGACCGCAGCAGCCCGAAGTCGGCAACTGGCGCGTAATCCACCAGTCCTCCGAACCTGACCCGGTTCATGGCGGAGTCCGTGCTCGCCCCGCTGGCTGCGACGACGTCCCGCAGGCGGAGGGATTCCGGAAGC
>JAFGOK010000306.1 GCA_016926535.1 Micromonosporaceae bacterium
CACACAACCCTCATGACGGTCGAAGTGTGTGACCCTCGAACCGGGGCGGTGTGCGGACCGTAGCCGCCCCGGTTGGGCAGCGGGTTGGTGTTTTCGCATGCCGCCGACGAGCGCACCCGCCATACCCCAGGGTGTATCCCGTCGCTGGCGTGACATACCGTGAGAAAGTCGCACAACCATTGCTGACCACCAATGCCTGTGTGGGTTCGCGGGAACACCGACGCACCAACGCGGCGGGAGGCGGCGGAAACGGTGACGCGACCTCCGCCGTCTCAGTAGGTGGCCGGTTTCACGTCCACGGTCGCATCGATCAGTCTGTTTGTTTTGGTCGGCCGCGTGGCCGGCATGTCTGTGTCGAGCTCGTTGAGGAGGCGTTGGCATGCGGTGACTGCGACCAGTTGCCGGGCCCGTGGTGGGATGCTCGCGAGCACTGATCGGGCGGCCGACAGGTACCAGGGGCTCCGGTGATCAACCGGGATGTTGATGATGGTGGTGGCCACGAGTTCGGCGCCGTCGGCGATCTGGCCGGATCCGATGAGTCCGGTGGCTCGGTCCAGGCAGATGGTGATCCGGTCGGCCACGGCTTCGGGTGGGTAGTCGGCCAGGGCCTTGCGGTGGGCGCGCCAGGCGGCCTCGAAGTCACCCAGGCCGGTGCGCATCTGACCCTCCCACAGCAGCAGCCTGCGGGGTGCGACAGCCAGCAGCGACTCGGCCCGCAGTGGCTCCTCCAGCCGTCGGGCCCCGTCCTGGGCCAAGGCAAGGGAGGAACGGGCGGCCCGGTCCTGGCCAAGCTGTGCCAGTCCCACCGCTCGTGCGGCCGGCGCTATCGCGCAGGTGAGGCTGAGCCGAGGGCCGGCCAGGTGCATGGCCTGTTCGGCGATGCGGACCGCCTCGCCCGGGTGGCCCGAGCGCAGTGGCAGCAGGCTGGACAGGGCACGGATGTCGGCGCGCAAGCGGTCGCTGGTACTCGCGTCGGCGGCTGCGACGGCCGTGGCGTACCAGGCGCGGGCCGCCGCCATCTGCCCCAGTAGGGTCACCTCCTCGGCGGCCAGGACCGCCAGGCGGGCGATCACCCCCCGCAGCCGTCGGGGATCGACTCGCCCCGTTGTCCCCAGGTGCCGGGCATCGTTCATGGCCAGCAGCAGCCGGTCGAGCATGTCGGCGGGGGCCACGGTCAACGCGTCCCGGGCATACTGCTCAGTCTGGTCCAGCAGCCGCTCCAACCAGCCCTGGCCGTGAGGGCCGTCGTCGAGCAGGACCTCCATCGACAGCCGGATCCCGTCGGCGGTCCCGAGTACGGTGGCCGGATCGGCGGCGATCCGCTGTGGTAGGCGCCGCCGGGACCTGGCTCCGACCTGGGCAGCGACTGGTTGGCGGTTGTGGCGTTCGACGGCCAGCCGTTCCTGGCCGGCCTGACGCTCGGCGGCCATGTCAGCCCACAACTCCCGCAGGCCGCGGGCCTCGGCGAAGGTCTGTTCGTACTTGGTGATCAGCGAAGGGTCAGGTGCCCGTTCGGCGCGCTCAACCTTCTCGATCAGGGAGATACTGACCGCGAAGAGGCCTGCCAACTCCCGGCGGGGCAAGCCACGGGTCTCCCGTAGCCGCCGCAGTCGGGTGGCCAGCCGCTGGGCGGCTGGGTTCGGCACCGGTGCCGGGTCCACTGATCTCGTCATGGTGTTACCTGCCGTCTCGGGTTCGGGACGGCGGCGCTCCCTCGCCGACGCAGGTATCGGGATTGGACAGGTCGGGACTGCCGACGACGGCCAGGGTGAACCCGTCACCGACGACGGTCACCGTGATCGCGGCGAGTTCGATCATTGCGAGGGTTGTCTGGGCTGCGGGGGTGGCCTGCCACCAGCCGGCACGCAGACTCTCTGCCGTGAACAACTCGTTGACCCGGGGTGCCAGTAGGTCGAGGACCACGGCGGCGATGGCCTCGTCGAGGTCGTCGGCGTCGATCAGGCATGCGGGGCAGCCGCAGCCGTAGAAGCGTCGTATGGGACCCGCCGTCGCGGCTCGCAGCGTCTGTCCGCATCCGGCGCAGGTCGCCAGGGCGGCTAGGTCGACAGGGTCGGGCACGGTGCCTCCTGAAGGTCTATGGCGTCTGGTGACGGATCGTTGCGGTGTATGCCTGGGAGCCGCCGCGCGTCGGGCGCAGCGACGGCCCCCAGTGGCTTCAGGTGGAGTGGCGCTCCGCATGACCCGCCGGTGGTTCACGCAGGGTCTGGTGACGCAACAGCGCGGGATTGACGAAGTCGAGGTAGGAGGCCGTCCGGTCCTGGTACCCGCAGTCGTCGCTGCGGCAGGCCGAGCAGTGTCCCTCCTCGTCGCGACGGTGACGGTCCCGAACCCCGGCGATGATCGTCCAGGTATCACGTCGCCCCCAGTGGACGGTCATGATTCCCCCTCGGAATGGAAGCCAGCCGAGACCAGCAGGTACCGACGCAGTCCGTCAGCTCCAATCGCCGCGTAGAGCAGGGCCAAGTGATAGCGGGCCGTGGCGCCCCGAACGGCACGCAGGGCCGCCTCACCGTCGAGATCCGTGAGCAGTTCATGCGCCGCCGTCCCCAGAGCGCCGGGACGACCAGCGGCCAGATACTCGGCGACCAGCACCACGGCGTGCTCCGCCCTCGCGCGAAGCCGGGGTTCCGGTGCGCACGGGTCGATGAACCTCGCACCCCAGGCCAGGGCGGTCGGAGCATCCCAGCACTGGCCATGCCGGAGCGCGAGCAGCAACATGTTCGCGCCTGCGGCCAGTAGCCGCACGTCCGGGCCGCTTACGGCCAGGGGCGGGGCCACCAGTCGAGGTGATGCCACGAGGATGGCTCCGGGCGGGCAGTCGGGATCAGGTATCGGGATGAACGGACCCGCGCTCACCGGTACGCCACCGTTCCCGCAGCCGTGCACAGCGACCAGTAACGACCTCGGAGGCAACCGTGCCAGTGGCGCTTGTCTTTCGACGCGCCGGTCCACCGCACGGCAGTGGTATCAAGCGTTGGCATCAGAACCTGCCCCCTATTGATGGATGGCGATGGCCATGTGATGGACGGCGGGACCGCTGGTCTCGCGTGAGCGTGGGACGCATTGTGTTTCGGAAGCATGGTGTGAACGGCCAACAGGGATTCATCACGCCGTCGTGTTCCGATCACACCAGGTGATGTCTTCGTCCTGGAAGGAAGACTGAGAATGGCTGACCTGTCGGCGGCCGGAAACTTTTGTTCCGATTTCGCCGATGGATCATGCTGGGGTTGCGGCTTGAGCGAGGTGGCGCATCGTGTCTGGACGGCAGGCCGTCGATTCTGTGGCATATCCTTCACGGAAGTCTGAACAGTGCGGGTCTTCGTGAGAGAGGTCGATAGCGTGAGTAGTCCACTCGTTCGGCGGCGTCGACTGGCCGTCGAACTCCGGGAGCTACGCGAGGCTGCCGGCCTGACTGCCGAGCAACTGGCCAAGCGCATCGGTCATTCCCGGATGAAGATCTCCAGGCTGGAGAACGCCAACGGCCGACCCAGCGTCGCTGACGTGATAGCGATCTTGGATGCCCTTGGGGTGGTTGGCGACCGGTGGCACCAGATGCGTGGGATGGCCAGTGACGCTGCCGAACGTGGCTGGTGGGAGGACTATGGGGACCACATGGGAGAACGCCAACAGGTGTACGCGGACCTGGAGTATGGTGCCGCGACGGTCCGTGAGTACACCAACTTCGTAGTGCCAGGCCTGTTGCAGACTCCCGAGTACACCCAGGCGCGTGCGCGGCTGGCTCGGCTGCAGGCGCGACTGCCGCAGGAACGAAACGGCGACCGGGCCGTCGATGCGAAGATCGCGCGACAGCGTGTCCTGCGCAGGCCGGGCGGACCCTCCTACGAGGCTGTCATCGACGAGGCGGCGGTTCGGCGCTTGGCAGCACCGCCGGAGGTCATGCGGGCGCAACTGCTGCATCTCGCTGACCTGACCACCGACGAGCAGACCGTCATCCGGGTTCTGCCATTGGGACATGTCATCGCCGACTACTGGGTGCCACGGTCGCCGTTCACGCTCTACACCTACCGGGATGGCGATCCTGAGGTCGCGGCCGTGGAGTCGGAGACGGCTGACATGGTGTACACGCAGGCCGACGAGGTCGCACCGTACGGCGAACTCTTTCAGCGTCTCCGCCAGGCCGCACTCTCGCCACAGGACAGCGCGTCCTTCCTCCGCGCCGCAGCGAATGACGACATCCAGATCACAATCGGATAGGGGTCAATCATGACCGAGAAGTACAAGAATTGGTACAAGTCATCCCGAAGTGGAGGCGACGACAACTGCGTCGAAGTCGCCATCGGAGACGCGGGGACGATTGGCGTGCGTGACACTAAAGATCGCTCCGGCCCGATCCTGGAGTTCACCTCCACCGCCTGGACCAGCTTGCTCACCAAGATTCGCGGCGGCGGCTTCGTCCAGTAGCGACATCAAGATCTCGCTCCGTCTCGGGGCGGCACCCTCAGCTGGGTGCCGCCCCGAACACGTTCGGGGACGTGGCGGTCGAACCACGCCAGAGTCCTTGCGCCGCGCGCTCTGCGGTGCGATGGTCAGGACAGTTCAATACCCTATGATGTTCGATGATCCCGAACTGATCGCATGTGCGGAACTGTCCCACCATGGTCGGCCTCGCGACGACGGCCAGCCCGAGGGGAGATCACCATGCCGGGCGGTCGAAACGCCCCGCTCGCCGAACGTATCGACGAACTGGGCATGACCGAGCAGGAGTTGGCCGACGCGCTCAATCATTCGATTGAACAGAACACCGGCCGGCAGCGCAGCATCACCGACCGATATATCCGCTACCTGCTCGCCGGCCAGATCACGTGGCCCTGGCCTGACACCAGGTGCGCACTCGAGGACGTCCTCCAACGCCCAGTGTCGGAACTGGGCTTTCGACCCCGAGGGAACTCATCGTCGCCGATAGATGACCGCACCCGTAGACTGGAGGTCCCCATGAAGGGACCATGTCCGGTGGAACGACGCAGGCTCATCGGCATCACAGGCGGTCTCGCGGCTGGCGTCGCTCTTCCAGCCGTCCCCGCACTGCCCGAGCGGGGGCGCCTCGGGATGTCCGACATCGATCGCTTACGGCAACCGCTGGCCCGCCTGGTCACCATCGACGGGCAGCAGGGCGGAGTCGACCTGCACGCCGTCGCAGCACGCTACGCCCGATCCATGCTCGACGCGATGGAACAACTCGAGGTGTCCACCCGAGTCGAGGCAGCCGCATACACCCTGGCCGGCGAGTACCTGGCCCTCGCTGGCTGGTTCGCGGTCGACGCGGACGATCTACCCGTCGCGGCCGATTACCTTAACCAGGCGCTCCGAGCGGCCAGCATCGCCGGTGATCCGATGCTGCAGGCACAGATCTGGAACTACATGGTCATGCGGGCGCGCCAAGCGGGCGCCTCCACCGAGGCACATGCGGTGGCCCGCGCTGGCCTGCACTCCGGGGCGGCTCGCCGCAACCCGAGAGTCGCGGCGCTGTTCCACGCCCGCGTCGCCCACAGCCACGCCGTTCGAGGCGAACGAGGACTTGCCGAACGGTCACTGGCCCGAGCCAGCGACGCGCTGTTGCGCGTTGACGAATCCGCGCCGACACCACCCTGGCTGGCGTTCGTCAACGAGTCCGAGCTCGCCGGCCTATCGGCCATGGCCTACAACGCTCTCGGCCGCCATCAGCAGGCCGAAAGCGCCGCCCGCCAGGCGCTGCATCTGGCCCCCCAGACCGGAACCAGAAACCAGATCCACGACATCCTCCATATCGTGGATGCCCGTCTCGGTCTCACGGACACGACGCTGGCCACAACCGAGGCTGGGAACGCGTTGGCCCTGGCGTCCCAACTGCGCGACGGAGTCAGACGGGGACGGATCGCCGGGCGGCTTCGGAGCGTGCGGGAACGGTTGACGCATTGCCCGCAGCAAGCCGCCCACGCCTGGATCGAGACATATGACGAGACCCTGGCAGTGGCGGCATGACCGTGGATCCCCTCATCTCCTGCCGTCGCTTCTCCGTCGATGACCTGGGACGCATCCGCCACATCCTGCTGGACGTCTACGTCGAGGTCTATGCCGACCGGCTCGTGGACCCCTTCTTCAGCGAGGAGCGGTTCATCGATCGACTGAACAGCCAGATCACCGCACCCCAGTGGGAAGTCGTCATCGGCTACTACGACGACCAACCCATCGGGTATGCCTACGGAGCCTCGCTGCGTCCGAACACCACGCTCTGGCAAGACATGGACCCCGTGCCGTCGGCCTCGTTCATCGCGGAGTCCGCAGGTCGGACCTTCTTCATGTTCGAACTCATGCTCCGCACTCCGTGGCGCAAGCGTGGTCTGTCCAAACACCTGCATGACGCACTCCTGGCAGGACGCGCCGAGACCCGAGCCGCGTTGACCGTCGAACATGGTCATCCCCGGGTGCGGGCATTATACGAGAGCTGGGGGTACCTCAACATGGGTGCCGACAGGCCGATGGCCGACGCGCCACTCTACGACGTCATGGTGCTCGACCGGCCAGGTCTACCGCACTGAGGTGATTCATGACTGTCAGTCCGTGTCTGGTCCTACGAACCTACCGCCCTGACGACCATGATCGGATGGTGGCGCTCAACCGGTACGG
Source organism: Micromonosporaceae bacterium (assembly GCA_016926535.1). Classification (GTDB taxonomy): domain Bacteria; phylum Actinomycetota; class Actinomycetes; order Mycobacteriales; family Micromonosporaceae; genus JABDRL01. The sequence goes on from JAFGOK010000306.1 coordinate 6,646, forward strand.
GTTGGCCGCCGCGGGTGTTCCCCTGGATCAGGATGTGTACGCCGGGGACCTCGATGACGTTGAGGTCACGTATCCCCGCGGTCGGGGGGTGCTGCTGGTGGGAGAGGTCGACGGCGAGGTGGTGGCCATGGGCGGCCTGCGCCAGGTCGAGTCCGGCACCTGCGAGATCCTGCGGGTGCGCGTCGACCCCGAACACCAGGGACGCGGCTACGGCCGGGCCATGCTGAGAGCGTTGGAGGACCACGCCGTCCGCCTCGGCTACAGCCAAGTGACATTACTGACCGGCCCCGATCAGCATCCGGCCATCGATCTGTATCGCAACACCGGCTATCACGAGATCGCAGTCGAGGACCATGGAGGTCTCTGCGGGGTGCGACTGGCGAAGGCTCTCGCCCCATTGCCTGGGTAGGCACGATCGATGTCGTCGGTCGCCAGTCGGGGTCACCGACCTGACATCGGCATCGTGGGCGCCACCATCCCGCAGTCGACGATTCACCTGTTCGGGGCGCTTGGTCAGTTCGCGATCACTGTTCGTCGGCGACGGTCATGGTTTGCGGGCGACTGCCGCGTAGAACCAGTGGGAGCCGTCGTCGTTGGCGGCTTCCAGGTCCTCGGCGCCCCACAACCCGGCGTGCACCACCTCGGCGGGACCACCCGGGTACGGTGCCACGATGTCCAGGCCGTCGAAGAAGCGTGTCATCTCGGCCCTGGTCCGAAGGTGGAATCGGATGAACATCAGCGTGCGCAGCATCCGGTCGACCACGGTCTCAGCCTGTCGGTCCGATGTCAGCGCGCACAGACCAAGACATGAGCCGGACGGCACGGCGCCCATGTACCGGCGGATGACCGCCCACGGATCGCGTTCGTCCGGGATGAAGTGGACCACCGCCGCGGCGATCACGCCGACCGGCTGCCGGATATCGATCAGCCGCCGGGTCTCCGGATGTGAGAGGACGGCGTCGACGTCGCAGATGTCGGCCTCGACGATCGCCGCGTTCCCTGCAGCGGGCAGGAGGCGGCGGCCCCGGGCGACCACGTGGGGATCGTTGTCCACGTACACCACCCGACCGTGCGGGATGACCTCGGCCACCACCTCGTGGGTGTTGCGCTGGGTCGGCAGGCCCGCCCCGAGGTCGAGGAACTGCTCCACCCGCCACTGGCTGGCCATCCGGGTCACCGCGCGTTGCACGAAGCCACGGTTGGCCCAGATGCCGTCGTTGAACTCGGGCAGGATCCTGCGGGCGGCGTCGACGGCTCGCCGTTCCGCTGCGGTGTTCGCGGTGCCGCCGAGGGCGTAGTCGTACATCCCCGCCGAGGTTGGCTTTCGTTCGGACATCACAACCCCCGGGGGAGAAAAACGGAGGAACCGGACGCCTGGGCTGTTCCGTGACCGATCGCATCACAGTGACCGAGACGATACCCTTGGCATCCACGAATCCACACACCCCTCCGGGTGACCGAAACGGTCGGGACAGTCGGTGGACCAGAGGTGCGCAGGCTTGCCGGAGACATTGGAGCCTGGAAGTCACACCCCCGCCAGCCCACACGTCGCTCGCGGAAACGGGAGTCTTCGGCAACGAGGGCCTCGTGAATTCGGAAGGGATATGGCCGTGATCTGTTGCCGTTACGGCTGGATTACTTCGCCAGGAGCCGCCACATCTATCCACAAAATACAGTGATCAAGGCCTTGACCTGGGAAAATGTGGGCCGCCAGGGACTCGAACCCTGAACCTACAGATTAAAAGTCTGGAGCTCTGCCATTGAGCTAGCGGCCCGTAG
>JAFGOK010000307.1 GCA_016926535.1 Micromonosporaceae bacterium
CTCTCGTACTCCGCCCGCAGGTTGCGGGCTGTCAACAGCGGTCCGCTGGACCGGGTGGTGTTCATGACAGGCTCCATCGCGCTCATGCCCTCCGTCCGGCAGCCGTTGCCGCCGCTGCCGCGGCCAGGGCCCGCTCGGCGGCCTTCCTGCGCTTTCGGGGCGACTCCCGGCGCAGCCTGGGGTTGAACACCTCGTCGAGGCTGGACTGCAACAGCAGGAATCCGAAGGCGACCAGGGTCAGCATCACGGTCGGGGGAACAAACGCCCACCAGGCGTTGTTTCGAACGGACTCCCAGGCCAGCGCCCAGTGCAACATCATGCCGAGCGAGGTGCCGTTGCTCGGGCCAAGCCCCAGCAGCGACAGCGAGGCCTCGGCCAGGATGGCGCTCGACACCTGGAGCACGAACACCATGACGACATACGACAGCATGTACGGCAGCACGTCGCGCAGGATGATGCTGAACGTGCTCGCCCCGGACAGGCGGGCGATGTCCAGATGCTCCCTGGTCCGCACGCTGCTGGCCTGGGCCCGCACCGCCCGCGCCGTCCACGGCCAGCTCGTGATCGCGATGACGATCGCGACGCTGGTCGCGGTCCGCGAGTCCAGGGCGACCGAGATCAGCACCAGAATGACCAGCTGCGGGATGGCCAGCACGATGTTGGTGGCCGCCATCAGGGTCTCCTCGACGGTCCCGCCGACGTAGCCGGCGATCGTTCCGACGAGCACCCCGATCAGGGTGGCGATGGCACCTGAGATCAACCCGACGAACAGGGAAGTCCTGGTGCCGTACATCAGAAGGGTGAACACGTCGTGGCCCAGGTTGTCGGAGCCGAGCCAGGCTTTGCCCGACGGCTCGTCGTAGAGCCCTCCGACCACGCTCAGCTGGTCGTACCTGGTGAACACGAACGGGCCGAGGAGGCCGGCGAACGTAACGAAGGCGATGATACCGAGGGCGATGTAGAACCGACCGGTGAGCTGCGAGCGTTTCATGATCACTCCACCCCACCAGCGGCGCGGATGCGCGGATCAATGACGCCGCAGACGATGTCGACGGCGAAGTTCGCCGCCAGCACCATGACCGTCAGCATCATGGTCACCCCGCTGATCACCGGGTAGTCGTTCGCGGAGATGGCCGTGAACAGCAGCGTTCCGACCCCTGGATAGGAGAACACGATCTCCGTGATCACCGCCCCGCTCACCATGGTCGCGATCGACAGGGCCAGGCCAGTGATCTGGGGCAGCATGGCGTTCCGGAAGATGTACTTTACGATCTTGCTGTCTCTCAGCCCCATGCCCCGGCTGTAGTTGACGTAGTCGGAGCCGAGCTCATAGATGGCCATGGACCGCATACCGACGGCTTGGCCTCCGATGAAGACGATCACCAGAGACAGGAACGGCAGCCAGAAATGCTCCAGCGCGTCCCCGACGAAGGCAGAGCTCCACTCCGGCTGGGTGCCAAACGAGTAGCCCCCGGTGGGTGGGAATATCGGGAAGGCGACGGCCAGCCCGTACAGCAGCAGGATGGCGACGCAGTAGTAGGGAACGCTGGAGACGAACAGGGAGCTGATGAAGGCCCCGCGGTCGAACCAGCCGGCCTTGTAGGCGGCCAGGGCGCCGAGGACGTTCCCGACGATCCAGCCGATGAGGATCGCGGGGAGCTGAAGCGCGATCGTCCACGGCAGCGCGTCACCGATGAGGCTGGTGACGGTCTGCGGATAGGTGGTGAAGGACTTGCCGAGGTCCCCGTGGAACAGGTTGTTCACGTAGATGAAGAACTGCTCCGCGATGGGCTTGTCGAGTCCAAAGGCGTTGGTGTACGCCTCCTTGACGGCCTTGAGTGTTCCAGCCTCCGCCCCGCCTCGTCCCAGGGAAGCCACGATCGCGTCGATCGGGTTCCCTGGGATGAGGCGTGGCAGCAGGAAGTTCAAGAAGACCGCGACCACGAGCGCTGCAAGCGACCAAGCCAGCTTGCGCACGAAGTAGCGAGTGAAGTTCACGCCGGCACACCCCCGGGCAGGCGGGCCGGTCGACGACAGGGCTCAGGACGCACGGTCTTCTCCCTTACTTCGGGCTGATCTCGTAGAGCCAGAGCACGCCAGCGCCGCTGAAGGTCGGCGGGGCCGTCGGGTTCTTCTCCGTCGGGAAGCCCTTCCAGACCGACTCGTTGAACTCGAAGAAGTCCAGCGGCCGGTACATGAGGGGAATCATCGGGGCGTTCTGCATGAAGATGGTGTCCAGCTGCTTGAGCAGCTTCTTCAGCTCGTCGCCCGTCGCGAGAATGGCCTTGTCGAGCAGGTCCGCAACGTCCGGGTGCTGGAAGCGGCCGTAGTTGTAGAAGGAGCTCTGGCCGATGGGCAGGATGCCCCGCTTGTCCATGACGTCGCGGTAGCGCTGCCACGGGGTCGCGGCCGTCGTCTGGGCACCGATGTACCACAGGACCAGGTCGAAGTTGCCCGTCTGGACGTTCGGGGTCAGCACGTTGGCCTGCGGGTAGTCGAGCTCGATGCCGAAGCCGACCTTCTTGGCGCTCTCCGCGACGACCTGGATGGCCGTCTGCCAGTCGGTCCAGCCGGTCGGTGTCTGGAGCTTCCAGCCGCCGAGCTTCGTGCCGTCCGGCAGCACGTAGACGCCGTCGGAGCCCTTCTTGGCGCCCAGATCCTCTTCGAGGATCTTCTTGGCCTGGTCCGGGTCGTACTTCCAGCCGTTGGCCGCGACGTTGTCAGCGTCGAAGTACTGGGCGTCGGAGCCCTTGGGCAGGATCAGGCTGGAGGAGACGGTGTCGGAGTACTTCGACATCGCCTGCTCCGCGATGCGGGCGTAGTCGATGGAGAAGGCCAGCGCCCTGCGGACCTTCGGGTTACTGAGGCCGGGCTTGGTGGAGTTCGGCACCAGCATCGGCATGCCGGCGGGGATGTAGTACGGCGGTTCGCTGTACCACGTGCCGACCGGCTTCTTCTTGTCTTCCCACATCTTCCAGATCTGGGAGGTGAACTGCTGCATGACGTCGATCTCGCCGCGCTCGAAGGCGAGGTCACCAGCGGCGTTGTCCTTGAAGATCGGGTGAACGATCTTCTTGGGGGCCGGCAGCTTGCCGCGCAGCGTCTTGCCCCAGTAGTCGTCGTAACGCTCGAAGATCAGCTGGGTGGCGTCCCCGGAGACGACCTTGTACGGGCCAGAGCCGACCGGGTTGTTGTTCGCGAACTCCAGGATCTTCGGGTTGGCCTGCTCGTAGCCCTCCCACAGGTGCTTCGGCAGGATGTAGGTCTGGCACAGGGATGTCTTGACCATGCCGGGGTTGACGGCGCCAGACTTGAAGACGAACTTCACGGTCTTGTCGTCGACCTTGGTCACGGCGTCCAGGTACTCCCAGGAGGCGCTCCAGGAGACGTCCTTCTGGCGCTTGCCCAGATCCCAGGTGTAGACGACGTCGTCAGCGACGACCGGCTTGCCGTCCTGCCACTTGGCGTCCGTCTGCAGCTTGACGGTGATCGCGGTGGCGTCCTGCTCGAAGGAAGCGCCCAGCTGCGGCTTGATGCTGGAATCCAGCAGGTTGAAAATGAACAGCGATTCGTAGATCAGCTGCATCTGGTTGCCCTGGGTCGGGAACCCAGAGGTCGAGCTGCACGGATTCCAGCTCGGTGGGGCACCCCACTGCCAGCCCGCCATGTACAGGGTCTGCTGGCGCTCGCTGGTCTTGCCACCGCCGCCATCCTCGTCGTCTCCACAACCGGTGACGAGTCCGCCGCCAACCGCCGCGCCTGCGCCAAGCAGCGCAGCACCAACGATGACCTGCCTGCGGCTCGCGTGTGGAATGCCTTCGTGTTCGATCTCGCTCATGTCGTCTCCATCGGGTGTATCAGACACGTACACAAGGGGTTGTTGGCTTCCTCGGGGGTATTGACCGCCACGCTCCGACGAACGCATGCGTGCTGAAGGACACTCACGTGACGGACGCCATAAGGGAACCACTGAACCGGTTCACTATCAAGACCCCAGCAACCAGGGACGACACATGCCCCAGAGCGGCCGATCAACCCCACAACAGCCAAACCCGCAGCATGATCCGTCAGAGAGAAACCAGGCAACGGGTCACGAACCGACACTATATTCCCTGGTCAAGGGCCATGTGGCCGTTTTTGGCAATCCAAATGACGCCCGATTTATCCCAGAAAATGCCCCGTTGTGGTCAGGGGAAAGAAACCTGGATCTTCATAACATTTCCATCACACAACAATGCCCAGCGGGCCTTCCCCAATAGGCGCGAGACCCAAACGGGAACCGCCATCGATCGATCCACCCTTGGAAGCC
>JAFGOK010000308.1 GCA_016926535.1 Micromonosporaceae bacterium
CACTGGGTTGACATAACCTTTCTCCGGTCTACGCCATGGGGGTCATTCGGCCGTGACCTGCCGGATCAGGTAGACCTCCGCAACGTTTATGAGCTTGCGCGAATAGGTCGGATCGGGGCCCCGGATACGAGACGGGCATAAACATCAGAGATCATGAAAGTGGTTACTCTTCGTCGTCTTTGGAGGGTCTGTGCCCGGGTTGCCATCATGGCTGAGTGAACCCTTGTGGGACCAGCTCGCCGCGCTGATTCCCGATTGTCCCACCTATGATCCGTCCCACCCTCTGGGGTGTCATCGCACCCGCGTATCTGACCGGATCGTGTTCGACTGAGCGATGGCATGTGGAACGCACCAATTCATGGCATAACGCCTTCAACCAGCTTCAGCGATGCTACGAGCGCAAGCAGAAGGTGGTCGACACCTTCTGCGACTTCGCCGACGCGATCATCATCGTCCGGGCGCTCATGTAGCGACACTCGCGTGCGGTTCGCGGTTATTCGATCACATCTAGTAAGTGCTGAGTAGACAGTCGCCTCACCTATCCGCGCAAGCTCTAATTGTGCTTATAGTGCCGGTCGTGCCGGTATCCGTGGCCGTCGACCTGGGTGCTGTTTGCGATCTCTGTACGGCTCGCGTAGTTTCATGGAACTTTCGGCGATATTCCGGCAATGTTGCGATCAGCCCGAAGCTATGAAACGATAATTGTCAATCTGGTCTGTCAGTCCAGTTCTCACATTGGTGGCAAAGGCCCACATGCCACTCTCATGGGGATACCCCGAGCGGTCATTGGCGGATGACCGCGCTACGGGCCCGATCCAAGGTTCGGCTTGGATCGGGCCCGTAGCATTGCTCGCCGCAGGCCGGTCAGATTCGAGTGGGATTGCGGGGCATGGGAACCTACATGGGTGGCCCGCCCCGCTGCGGCTCCGGGCCCGCACGCGCGTCCGGGCCAGACTGCACCCGCGTCCGGGCCAGACTGCACCCGCGTCCGGGCCAGATCGCACGCGCGTCCGGGTCGGACCGCGGTGCGGCGAGATGGGTGTGGCGTTGACAGTGAGGGATGTGGTTGGCGATGCCGACTGGCAGGATCGTGCGTTTCGACGATGTCCGGGGATATGGATTCATTGCCCCTGACATGGGTGGAGAGGATATTTTTGTCCACGCGAACGATTTTCGGGAGGAAAAGCACCTCGTTCAGCCCGGCGTTCCGGTCGAATATGAGGCGATCGAGGGAGAGCGGGGTCTGAAAGCGCGGACGGTTCAGATCATCGGCAAGCCCGCCGCACAGTCCGTGGCTCAGCCGGACCAGCAGGCCACAGGTTCCTCAGTTCCCGCTCCAAGTCCACAGCCGGTTCCACTCCCTGCGGGGCCTGCCGGAGCCCAGGACCGGCCGAGGGAGGACTCCTGCGAGGACGAGATCCTCTGCGACGTGCTGACGTCTGCGGAGTTCCGGCAGCAGGTCACAGAGCTGTTGCTGGAGACGGCGCCGACCCTGACCGGGTTGCAGATCGTGCAGTTGCGGGACCGCCTGCTGGCCTTCGGCAGGCACCGGGGGTGGGTCGAGAACTAGGAGGGCGTTGCCCGTTACTCCACTGCGGACGTGACCGGGATTCTGTGCGGGACGAGCGGATACGGGCCTGCCTGCTGCTGTTGCAGCCAGTCACGCAGACCGGCAGTGCGGAACTGGTAGCCCCGGCCGCAGACGCGGAGGATGCCGGCCTGGTAGGCCCAGTGGAGGAAATGGCAGCACCGCAATGGCAGGCGTTGCTGGTACGCCGTGTAGATCACGGCAATCGTGCACCGTAGCCAGGCGTGGCCGGCCAACCCGAAGGCCAAGGCTCCGGCGAGGCCGCAGGCGAGGCCGCCAGCCAGGCCGCTGGCCAGGCCGAGCGACGGCCCGTATGCCTGGCCAGCCCCGAGTCCGAACCCGAGGCCCATTCCCAGCCCGATCGTGACCAGGGCCGTGGCATCGTTGCTGAGCGGGGTCCTCGGATCGGTCGCCACCTCGATGACCGGACGGAGCCCGTGGACGATGCCGCAGGTCACCCCGATCGCCAGGCCGTATGCCAGCATTCCCGCGGGGAGACCGGTGGCGGGGCCGGTCGTTCTGAGCATGGCTTCGCAGGTGATCGAGGGAATGAGCCAGATGCCGAGGGCGAATGCCAGCGAGCCGGCCATCCTGCGCTGACCCGCCCAGGTCAGCAGCTGTCTCGGGTTGGCGCTGGCCGACCGGACGTGCGACTGGTCGGCGCGCCAGGCGGCCAGACCAGGGAATCCCGCGAGGACGAGCAGTTGCGTGGCGAGGCTCGCACACATCACGGCGATGGTCGCAGTCTTGAACGGGGTGGTGAGACTCGCGGCGTGGATGATCACGCCAGCGGCATTGCCGGTCCGGCCGGCAGAGCCGACTGTGCTGACCAGGGTGAAGAGCCCAAGCGTCACAAGCCCGAGGGCCGCTGCCAGCGTTGCCACGACGATCTTGTGCCAGTGCCGGATCCTTTCCTCACCCGCGATGGTCCACCACCGATCGGGGACGATGTCCACCCGGTCATCGAGATGCGTCGCGATCGTGCCGCACCACCGCATGACCTGGTCTGGCTGGTAGAGATCATCCGCGAACGCCCTGCTGCGCGCCGGGATGAACGCGGCAAGCAGCAGGGCCATGACCCGCGAGGAGTACGGATCGCTGAGATCGTCGCTGTGGCGCGGATTGTGGCCGTACTCCTCGGTGTCGAAGTGGGCGCCTGGCCTCGGATACCGCTCTTCCGTCGTTGGCAGCAGGGCGAGGAGATCGCCACCGTCCCGGTGGTAGTTCACCGCCAGGGTCAGGTGCCAGGGCGTTCGGAGGATCGCCAGCAAGCGCCGATCGGTCGGGTCGTCGAGCTGGTCGAGAACCGGATCCCACTGGGTCACGCGTTCCCACTCGCCCAGGCGGTCGTAATCGCGATCGAGGTAGTCGCAGATCTCGTCGGATGCCAGGGGCTGGACGGTGATCTCTGCCGCCGGGCGGACGACGAGGCCTGCGGTCTCCCGCATCCGCCGGTACCCGTCGGTCCTGCACGTAATAATCATGGGCGATCCGATATGGCCATCGAGCTGCGCGTTGAGTTGATCGATGGCCGCGATCGCCCGCTCCGGTACCGCCTCCGGGGCGTCCATCTCATCCAGACCATCCAGAACGGGCAGCAGCAGGTCTGCGTCGATCA
>JAFGOK010000309.1 GCA_016926535.1 Micromonosporaceae bacterium
CCCCTGGTGGGTGAGCCCACCACCCCACCGCAACCGTCCCCGGACAGCAATCAAAGCAATCGATGATCTTACTGTCGGCGCAGCGCAGCGAAGCCGGCGACCCTCCACGAGCAGGCCTTCACCCCGCCCGACGTCCTCGGCTATGCATGCCAAATCCACTCGGCCGACATCCCGCCCAGGCCAACCCGGCCCTGACAGAACTCCTGCGGAACTGCACTAGGACACAACGGTGTGATGAACGACAATGCGTTGTCGTTCATCACACCGTTGTCCGGTCCTCAGCGAGGAGCCTTTTTCGTCGCGCGCTTGCGCGGGGGAGTGAGCAGGTCCGCGATCGTCCCAATGGCGGCCGGAACGAGACGGTAGAACGCCCACACACCCCGCTTCTCCCGCTCGAGGAGCCCTGCCTCGGTCAGGATACGCAGGTGGTGGCTAACGGTCGGTTGGGAGAGCCCGAGCGGTGCTGTGAGGTCGCAAACGCAGGCCTCACCGTCGGGCGCGGATTGAATCAGGCTCAGCAGCCGAAGGCGGGCCGGATCGGCCAAAGCCTTCAACACGCCGGCCAGACGCTCCGCATCGGCACGGTCAATTGGCTCGCCGGCCAGCGGCGAGATCTGAGGGAGAGTCATCTCAGCCAGAGCAGTTCCCACGTATTCCATCCTTCCACGCAACCCCATCGACTCGGCTGCATATCTGCAGATCCGAACCGACAAATTTTCAGGCCTATTGGCCGAGGTCGGCTAGCGAGTACGCCGATCGGTAACTCAGCCCTGCGGCGCGAACCGCCTTTTCCGCGCCTCGATCGACGATAACCGCAACACCCACAACTTCGGCGCCAGCCTGCCGTAACACGTCCACAGCCGTGAGCACACTTCCCCCTGTCGTGGACGTGTCCTCGACGGCCAGCACACGTCTCCCCGCCACATCTGGCCCCTCGATGCGCCGTTGAAGACCATGTCGTTTGTCACTCTTTCGGACGACGAACGCGTCGAGCGTCCTTCCCTGTGTCGTGGCGGCGTGCAGCATTGCGGTCGCCACCGGATCAGCGCCGAGAGTGAGGCCCCCCACGGCGTCGAATTGCCAATCGTCAACGAGGTCGAGCATGACTCGACCGACGAGCGGCGCCCCAGCGTGGTGCAAAGTCAAGCGGCGCAAGTCGACGTACTGGTCGGCCTCCTGGCCGGATGACAACACCACCCTGCCACGCACCACGGCTAGTTCGATTATGAGTTTACGCAGGTCGTTGCGGTCGGTCATGCCCGAAGCGTACAGATCACCGATTGGGATCGAATCGACCGACCCGACGGTGTCAACAACCCGACGTTTTTGTACACCCGCCCGACTGGATGCGCCCGATCAGGACACATCGTCGGAGTGGTGATCACCCATATGGATGACACCCGATGTGAGTACCCCTTACCCGGACCAGTAAACACGAAAAAGGACGAGACCGTACTTCTGGATATCCGGACCCGCCCGAACGTCACGAGGAGCTGCCCACTTCATGTCGTCCGAACGGGTCATCTCGGCAATGGCTGTCAGCTAACTCCCCCGGAAGGCACAGGGGGCTCCCAGAGTTCTGCCGGCTTCCGGAAGTACTCATTGGCGGCTGGCAGTGCGAGAAGAATCACAGCAGCCAGCATGGCGAGTAGCGCGATCGCCGACGACGCGGTGCTGAACGGCGCGTACCACGAGGGAAGGATCTCCTCGGTCAACCGCTCGACCTCGGCGGTGTCGACATCGCCGCCGCTGAACGCTGTCCCGGCACCGCTCAGCGCCAGCCCGCCACCAGCACAGCACAGGTAGAGCCCGCCGAGCACCCAGGTGACGATCCTCGCCGCCTGCTTTCCCTGGGCGTCAAACAGGGCGAGCACGGCGAGTCCGATGCCGACCAGCACGCTGACGCCAGCGCCGAAGTAGTAGGCGAACATCATCACGTCGCCCATGGCGTCAGAGCCTTCCTGGCCCTCCAGCGCCTCCAGGTAAATATCCCTCATATCAGGAGCAACCACCACAGTCATCGCAGCGCCGATGAATTGCAGGAGCGCGACCACGGCAACCATCGTGACCCCGGCGGTCACAACTCCCGGACGTTGTCTCGGTACCGCCGGCGGAGCTGGCGGGACGATATAGGCCATCGAAACCTCCAAGATTAACCGTGCCAAACGGTAGCGTCAGCCTGCAAGAACCGTAAGGCCCTTCTGTGCGCCGGCCAGCGTGACGACGACGGTGTCTCCATCCCGGATGTCGCCGGAGAGCAGAGATCTGGCCAACTGGTCCCCGATTGCGGTCTGGATCAAACGCCGCAGCGGCCGAGCGCCGTACACCGGATCAAACCCGTGGCTGGCCAGCCACTCCCGGGCCGCCGCCTCGACGTCGAGCGAGAGTCGCCGGTCGGCCAGGCGCCGGGCGAGCGCCCGCAGCTGGATACCGACGATCTCCTTGAGCTCCTCGGTGTCCAGGGAATTGAACACCACGAGGTCGTCCAGCCGGTTGAGGAACTCCGGCTTGAAGTGGCCGCGGACCACCGCCAGCACGGAATCGCTGCGCTCCGCGTCGGTCAGCGTCGGATCGGCGATGACAGCGGATCCAAGGTTCGACGTCAGAATCAAGATCACGTTGCGGAAATCGACCGTGCGCCCCTGGCCGTCGGTCAGGCGGCCGTCATCGAGCACCTGCAGCAGCACGTCGAAGACGTCCGGGTGGGCCTTTTCGACCTCGTCAAGCAGCACAACACTGTACGGCCGGCGCCGCACCGCCTCGGTGAGTTGCCCGCCCTCCTCGTAGCCGACGTAGCCGGGCGGTGCGCCCAGCAGCCGGGCCACGGAGTGCTTCTCCGCATACTCACTCATGTCGATCCGGACCATGGCCCGCTCGTCGTCGAAGAGAAACTCCGCCAGCGCCTTGGCGAGCTCGGTCTTCCCGACTCCCGTTGGCCCGAGGAAGAGGAACGAGCCAGTCGGCCGGTCCGGATCAGAGACCCCGGCGCGCGCCCGACGCACGGCGTCACTGACGGCGGCGATCGCCCTGGCCTGGCCAACCACTCTGCCGGCGAGGGACTGCTCCATCCGCAGCAGCTTCGCTGTCTCGCCCTCCATCAGCCGCCCAGCGGGTATACCCGTCCACGCGGAGACCACTGCCGCGATGTCGTCCGCGGACACCTCCTCCTTGAGCATCGCTCCATTGGCCTGGATGGCCGCCAGCTCGGCCTCAGCTGCCGGGAGCTCCCGGATGGCGATCTCGTTGATTCGGCCGTACCGAAGCTTCGCTGCCTTCTCCAGATCAAGATCGCGCTCGGCGCGGTCGGCCTCCCCGGTCAGCCGCTCCTTCTCCTCCTTCAGGGTCGAGATGCGCTGAATGTGCTGCTTCTCCGTCTGCCACCGCTCGCTGAGGGCGGTCAGCTGCTCCCTCCGGTCCGCCAGCTCTATCCGCAGCGCTGCCAGGCGCCGGGCGGAGGCCTCGTCGGGCTCCTTGGCGAGCGCCATCTCCTCGATCTCAAGCCTGCGGACGCTGCGCTCGACCTCGTCGACCTCGACCGGCCGGGAATCGATCTCCATTCGCAGCCGCGAAGCCGCCTCGTCAACCAGATCGATCGCCTTGTCCGGCAGGAAGCGATCGGCGATGTACCGGTCGGACAGAGCGGCCGCCGCAACCAGGGCAGCGTCAGTGATACGCACCCCGTGATGCACCTCGTAGCGCTCCTTGAGCCCTCGGAGGATGCCGATCGTATCGGCCGTCGACGGCTCGCCCACCACAACCGGCTGGAAGCGGCGTTCCAGCGCGGCGTCCTTCTCGACCCGCTCCCGGTACTCGTCCAGCGTCGTGGCCCCGACCATCCGCAACTCGCCTCTGGCCAGCATCGGCTTGAGCATGTTGCCGGCATCCAGCGCAGAGTCCCCGCCGCCCCGGCCTGCCCCGACGACGGTGTGCAGCTCGTCGAGGAAGGTGATCACCTGGCCGTCGGAGTTCTTGATCTCTTCCAGAACGCTCTTGAGGCGTTCCTCGAACTGCCCGCGGTACTGCGCCCCGGCCACCATCGCGCCAAGATCCAGACTCACCAGGCGCTTGTCACGCAGGCTCTCCGGGACGTCCCCCGCGACGATGCGCTGAGCCAGCCCCTCGACGATCGCGGTCTTCCCGACTCCTGGCTCGCCGATGAGCACCGGGTTGTTCTTGGTGCGGCGCGAGAGCACCTGGATGACCCGCCGAATCTCCGAATCCCGCCCGACCACCGGATCGACCTTCCCGCCCCGCGCCCGTTCGGTCAGGTCGACCCCGTACTTCTCCAGAGCCTGGTACGTCTGCTCCGGCTCTGCGGTGGTCACCCTTCTCTGACCGCCCCTGACCTGCTCAAACGCGGAGACGAGGGTCTGCTCCGTCGCTCCGACCTGGCGCAGTTGCTGCCCGACCTCCCCGCCAACCCGCGCGAGGCCGGCCAGCAGGTGCTCGGTCGAGACATACTCGTCCCCCAGGGGACGCGCGATCGCCTCAGCGGCATTGATGGCGTTGACGAGCTCCCGCGCCAGTCCTGGCTCTGTGATGCTCGCGCCCCGCGCACTGGGCAGGCGGTCAACAGCGTGCGTCGCGGCCCTGCGGACATCCGCTGGATTCGCACCGACCGCTCGGAGCAGGGCTGTTGCCGTCGATCCACCTGTGTCGAGCAGCGTGAGCAGCAGGTGCCACGGATCCACGGTCGCGTGGCCCCTGGCGGTGGCGAGGCTCACCGCAGAGGTAATGATCTCTTTGCTCTTGGTTGTCAGGCGTTCGGTGTTCACAGGGTTGAGTCTAGTCCACTCAAGTTTTTGCTTTCAACAAATGACTCGATCCAGGTCCGCACCCCCGACCGAGGTCAACAATCGGTAATTCGGTACGAACCCCTTCCGCTGCCCGTACTCTCCGGGCTACCGTGTCGCCGATCTCGGCAATTCCAAGGCGGACTTCGCCAGCACCACAAGCGACAGCGAGAACTCCCAGGCAGGTTCGAGGGTGGCGGTGAGCGTGTACCAGACCGGTTTCGATGGCTTCGCCAATCCAGTCGATCCCCGGCCGGAGGAACTCAAGGCGTGGGCACACCAGCCGAGTTCCGTCCCCCTGGAGCGGATGCCGAAGGACTGGGACCTCCTCATCGCGACCAATGAGCTGGTTGGA
>JAFGOK010000310.1 GCA_016926535.1 Micromonosporaceae bacterium
AGAACCTGGCCTACGTCATCTACACCTCTGGCTCGACCGGCAAGCCCAAGGGGGCCATGCTCACCCACCACGGCATCTGCAACCGCCTGCTGTGGATGCAGGAGGCCTACCGGCTGCGCCCGTCAGACCGGGTGCTCCAGAAGACGCCCTTCAGCTTCGACGTGTCGGTGTGGGAGTTCTTCTGGCCGGTCATCGTCGGCGCGCAGCTGCACCTGGCCCGGCCGGAGGGGCACCGCGACCCCGCCTACCTCGTGGAGCTGATCCGGCGGCAGGGCATCGGGGTGCTCCACTTCGTGCCCTCGATGCTCCAGACCTTCCTGGAGCAGCCGGAGGTCACCGAGGCGTGCGCCGGGGTCCGGCACGTGGTGTGCAGCGGGGAGGCGCTCCCGCTCGACGTCCAGGACCGCTGCCTGCACCGCCTGCCCGGAGCGCGGTTGCACAACCTGTACGGGCCGACCGAGGCGTCGGTGGACGTCACCTTCTGGGAGTGCCGCAGCAGCGAGCACGCGACCACGGTGCCCATCGGCCTGCCGGTGGCCAACACCCAGCTGTACGTGCTCGACGCGGCCATGCAGCCGGTGCCCCAGGGCGTCATCGGCCAGCTGCACCTCGCCGGGGTGCAGTTGGCGCGGGGCTATCTCGGGCGCCCGGACCTGACGGCGGAGCGGTTCGTCGCCAACCCGTTCGGCCCCGGCCGGCTGTACGCGACCGGTGACCTGGCCAGGTTCGGGCGGGACGGGGTGATCGAGTACGTCGGCCGCAAGGACCACCAGATCAAGATCCGGGGTCACCGGATCGAGGTCGACGAGATCGAGGCCGTGCTGGCCCAGCACCCGGCCGTCGACGCCTGCCTGGTCGTGGTGCACGCGGTCAGTGAGGCGGACAAGCGGCTGGCCGCCTTCTACACGGCCACCGGCGGCACGGAGCTCGACGCGGCAGCCCTCCGGGAGCACCTGGGCCGGCAGCTGCCGGAGTACATGATCCCCAGTTACCTCGTCTGGCTGCCAGCGTTCCCGCTCAGCGCCAACGGGAAAATCGACCGCAAGGCGCTGCCCTCGCTGACCGAGGTGGTCCGGGCGCGGACAACGGAAACCTTCGTCGCTCCCCGGACCGAGACGGAACGGACCCTCGCGGGGATCTGGGCGAGGCTGCTCGGGGTCGAGCGGATCGGGGCCGACGACGACTTCTTCGACCTCGGGGGCCACTCCCTGCTGGTCGCCTCGCTGGCGACCGAGGTGCAGACGCTCTGGGACGTCTCGCTGATGCTGCCGGTCGTCTTCCAGAACAGGACGCTCACCGCCCTGGCCGGCGTCATCGACGACAGCCTC
Source organism: Micromonosporaceae bacterium (assembly GCA_016926535.1). Lineage (GTDB taxonomy): Bacteria > Actinomycetota > Actinomycetes > Mycobacteriales > Micromonosporaceae > JABDRL01. Next base: position 1,329 of record JAFGOK010000310.1, read on the forward strand.
GCCGAGGGCGACGAGGCGGAGCTGGACGCCGACGAGCTGTTCAACCTGCCCTGAACCGGCCAGCGACCACTGGTCGCCCCGCTGCCACGCGTTCGACCGGACCAAGGAGGACCACGGTGTTTGCTACGGAGACAGCTCCGGTCAGCCCTCGCATCGCCCGGCTGGAGCGAGCGGTCGAGGCGGGTGATCCGACGGCGCTCGATGCGTTCTGGCAGGAGGTGGCGTCGACCGGCTCCCCGCTGATGGAACCGGTCGACGGCGACCCGTCGCAGACCCTGGTGACGTTCCTGTGGCGGGACCCCGGGGACACCGAGAACGTGCTCGTGATGTTCTACAGCGCGCCGAAGCAGGGCGACCTCGGGGCGTTCGCGATGCGGCGGCTCGGGTCGACCGACCTGTGGTACAAGACCTACCTCCTGCCGTCGGACCTCCGGTCGACCTACCTGATCTCGGTCAACGACTCGATGCTGCCGTTCGACTCCTACGCGGAGGTCGTCGAGCGGCTGCCCCAGTTCCGCCCAGATCCGCTCAACCCGCGCGACTTCTCGATCTTCGGGAATCCGCACGAGTTCCGGGTGTCCGTCCTGGAGCTACCCAAGGCCCCGGCCCAGCCGTGGACCATCGCCCGGCGCGGCGTGCCCAAGGGCAAGAACCACATGCAGGTGATGGACAGCGACGTGCTCGGCACCCAGCAGCACGTCACGGTGCACGTCCCGCCGGGGTACCGGACGGACGGCCCGGAGTACGGCCTGTTCCTGCTCTTCGACGGCTGGTCGTATCTCAACTTCGCGGCTACCACGACCATGATGGACAACCTGCTGTACACCGGGCGGACCGAGCCCTACGTGCTCGTCCTGCACAGCAACCTCGACCAGGCGGCTCGCGCGCGCGAGTTGCCGTGCCACCCGCCGTTCGCTGACTACCTGGCCAAGGAACTCCTGCCCTGGGTCCACGAGCACTTTCACGTCACCTCGGATCCGGCGAGGACGGTCGTCGGAGGGTCCTGCTTCGGCGGACTGGCAGCGGCCTATGTCGCGCTCCGGATGCCGGATGTCTTCGGCAACGTGATCTCGCAGTCCGGCTCCTTCTGGTGGCCGGAGAAGGGGACGCCGGACCTCGCCGACGAGTGGCTGATCGAGCAGTACCTGCACAGCCCCCGGCTGCCCATCCGGTTCTCGATGGAGGTCGGCTCGCTGGAGCGGGCCATTGTGGAGTACGACCAGGTCGAGACCAATCGCCGGCTGCGAGATGTGCTGCTGGCCAAGGGTTACGAGGTCGATTACTCGGAGTACACGGGCGGGCACGACATGATCTGCTGGCGGGGCTCGCTGGTCAATCGATTCCTCGCCGTCGCGGGCAAGCGATGAGCTCCCCCGCACGGAACCACGGACGGGCACCGACCGATTCTGAAAGGGGCTAGGTCGATGGGCGACTATGTCATCACCGCGCTTCCCGGCGACGGCGTTGGGCCGGAGATTACCGAGCAGGCCGTGGACGTCCTGCTCGCCGTCACCAAGCTGTACGGGCACCACGTCACCGTCCAGCATGGCCTGGTAGGGAACGCCGCCATCGCGGCGGAGGGCGTCGCGATCTCGGAGTCGACCCTGGCCGCCTGCGCCGGCAGCGACGCCCTCCTCTTCGGAGCCGTCGGTGGTCCGCCGGCCAGCGCGGACCCGGACGCCGAGGCCCGGCCGGAGCAGGCCCTGATGCGGCTGCGCAAGGGATTCGAGTTCTTCGCCAATCTCCGCCCGGTCCGGCCGGCGCCGAGCATGGTCGGCGCCTCGACGCTGAAGCCGCAGATCCTCGACGGCACAGACCTGGTCTTCGTCCGGGAGCTTTCGGCCGGGCTCTACTACGGGCACCTGGAGTCCGCCCCCCGCAAACCCAGCGAGATCCACCTGACCCACGGCGGGCTGGAGGCCGTCGACACGCTGCTGTACACCGAGCAGCAGATCGAACGCGTGGTGCGGGTGGCCTTCGACCTCGCGGAGCAACGCCGGGGCAGGGTGACCTCGGTCGACAAGGCCAACGTGCTCAGCTCCTCGGTCCTGTGGCGCCGGATCGTCGAGCGCGTCGCCGCCGACCACCCGGCGGTGACCTGCGAGCACCTGCTGGTCGACGCCTGCGCGATGCAGCTGCTGCGGTCGCCGTCCCGGTTTGACGTCCTCGTCACGGAGAACCTGTTCGGCGACATCCTCACCGACGAGGCAGCCATGCTGACCGGCTCCATCGGGATGCTGCCCTCGGCCAGCCTCGGCACTCGCCGGACCGCGTCTGGGCTGTTCGGACTCTACGAGCCGATTCACGGCTCCGCCCCGGATCTCGCTGGGCAGGACCGGGCGAATCCCATCGGGGCCATCGCCTCGGTCGCCCTGCTGCTGCGGCACTCCCTCGGCTTGGAGGAGGAGGCCGCCGCCGTCGAGGCCGCCGTGGAACGGGTCCTCGACCAGGGCTACCGGACGGTCGACATCCAGGAGGCGGGCACGACGGTCGTCGGCACCCGCGAGATGGGCGAGCGGATCGTCGAGCTGCTGCCCCCGCCGCCGGCCATCGGCTCGCCACTGGAGGCCGGAACCGCGGTTCCGCAGAGTGATCCCGCCGCGGCGGGATCCCGGCTCCAGCGGCAGCGCCTTCTCGTCCGGCAGGTGCGCGACGAGCTGCTGGGGCAGTACCGAGGAAGGCTGGCCGACAGCCAGGAGCCACCGATCCGGGTCATGGCGCGGATCGTCCAGGATCTGGAGCGGGAGTGTGCCCTGCGCCAGCTCGACCAGGCGGCCGTCGGGCTGGAGATCGTGAACCGGACCATCGGGGACGTCAACCTGCGCCTGGTCACCGAGTGCGAGGGCGCGGCCGGCGGGCCAGGGGACTACCGCAGGCTCGCCGACGAGGTGGGCATCGCCCTGCCCGGCGAGGCCCTGCCCGGTCACACCGCGACGGGCGAGGTGTACCAGTGGCTGCGCCGCCAGATGCTCGACACCGAGCGGCAGCTCCTTGCCCGCGGCTGGGACCTGCGCATGTACGACATCGCCGGGATCGGCAACCCGGTGCTGCGCGAGTGGCTGGCCGGCGACCTGGCGCGGTGGGGGCTCTCGGCCACCGCGGCCCACGTCGCCCTCGGGCTCGGTGCCACCGGCTGCGTCGACCACGTGCTGCGCGGGCTGGCCGCCCGGGCCAGCCATCGCGGGGCACCGGCGGGAGCGGTGCTCTTCGCCCTTCCGGGGTTCAACATGCCCGAAGGGCAGGCCGCAGCCTACGGCTACCGGTGCCACCGGGTGCCGACCCTGCCCGCAAACGACTTCAAGCTGACCGCCCGGCAGCTGGACCAGGCGCTCGCCGAGCATGGCGACCTCACCGCCGTCTACCTGATCATCACGAACAACCCGACGACCTTCGCGTACACCCCGGAGGAGCTCGAAGGGCTCCTGGAGGTCCTCCGGTCGTACCGGCAGCGGGGACGTCTGGTCCACCTGCTGGCCGATCTGGCCTACGTCGGCACCGGCGTCCCCGCCGACGACGCCGCGCGCATGCGCGTGCTGGGCACCTCGGACCTTGTCGATCAGATGATCTTCATCAGCAGCCTGTCCAAGACGCACACGCTGACCGGGGAACGCTTCGGCTGGGTCACCTTCGGCGACCCCGATCTGGCTCGGGCCCTGGGCGCCAGCTGGGTCACCAGCGTCGGAACCCTGCCGGCGGAGTGGCAGCTGCGGTTCATGGCATACCACCGGCTCTTCCGCGAGAACCCCTGGCTCGTCGAGAAGATCCGCAATCTGTACCGGCTGCGGCGCACGCAGCTGCGGGCGCAACTCCAGCGGTTCGACGAGGAGTACCAGCTGTTCGACCGCGTCTATCTGGACGACGACGCGACCATCTACAACTGGAGCAGGCTGCGGGCCGGCCAGGACTGCTTCTCCGTCTTCGGCACGACCGGCCTCGCGGGGATCCCGGGTTCGACCTTCGGCTACTCCGACGAGTACATCCGCTTCTCGGTCGGGATGCTGCCCGTCGCCGCCACCGGCTAACCCCACCGCGGAGCGATCAGACAGCGATCAGATAGCGATCAGATAGCGATCGGGCTTGGACAAGGAGGGCACAGTGCACACCATCGACATCCCGACCAACTTCAACTGGAACACCGATCCACATCCGCTCACCCCGCTGCCAGCCACCGTTCCGGCGGAGCCGGACCTCACTCAGGCAGCAGGCGCCGCGCTGCTCTCCGAATGCCTGCGGGACGGTCTCCAGGGCATCACCGCGTATCCGTCCCTGGAGAGCATGACGCGCTACGTCGAGCTGCTGGGCGACTTTGGAGTCACCTACGCGACCGTCGGCATCTTCCCCGGGGACGCCGGGGCGATCAGCTCGACGATCAAGGACCTGCTGGCGTTCCTGCGCGAGGAGGTGCCCGCGATCGTCCCCTCGGTGCTGACGCCGTGCACGCTGCCAGCGCTCAACTGGACCGCGGAGTGCAAGGAGATCCATCCTGCGCTGGAGTCCGTCGTGTTCATGGGCAC
>JAFGOK010000039.1 GCA_016926535.1 Micromonosporaceae bacterium
CGGCGGTACCTGGGTGTCTGCGCCCACGGGGTGCGGTTGAAGTCCGCTGAGATCCGGCTCGCCGAGATCCTGCTCCTGGCAGGGCAGGCGCTGCTCGACCGGTACGGCGAGCCCGCCGACCCGTACCTGACGCTGGTCGGCTACTTCAACGCCACCCGGGAGCTGGCCGGGATGCGCCGCTACCTCGACGACGACGTCGCCACCCGGATCCGCAGCCACGGCCGGCGCAAGGGCCTGTCCGACCGCCTGGTCACCGGCACCCAGATGCTGACCATCCAGGAGCTGACCTCGCGGATCTCGTCGGGGGACATCAGCGAGGTGCTCAAGCGGCTGGAGCTCGGCTTTGATCCGGAGCTGGACACCTCGGCCCGCAGGCAGGCCGTCGCCGCGGACGTGCGCGCGGCGATGAGGGCCAAGACCGCCTCCAACCCGCGGATCGTCGTGCACCCGCTGGCCGACCGGCACCGCGACCGGATCCAGCAGGACCGGGTGCCGGTGGATGTGGTGCTGGCGACCTCGATGTTGCAGGTCGGGGTGGACGTGTCCCGGTTCGGGCTGATGGTCGTCACCGGGCAGCCCAAGAACACCGCAGAGTACATCCAGGCGTCGTCGCGGGTCGGCCGGGACGCCCGGCGGCCTGGGCTGGTGGTGACCCTGTACAACTGGACCCGGCCGAGGGACCTGGCCCACTTCGAGGACTTCGAGTACTACCACGCGACGTTCTACCGGCAGGTCGAGGCGCTGTCGGTCACGCCGTACACCCGGCGGGCCCTCGACCGGGGGGTTGCCGCCACCGCCGTCGCGGCCATCCGGCACGCGGAGGGGCGCTTCTCCCGCAACACCGATGCGCAGGACGTGCCGCTTGACGGCCCTGAGGTGGATCGGATCGTCGCCCGGCTGCTGGCACGGGCCGAGGCGATCGGTGGCCCGCGCGGCCGTGACTACCTCGGTGAGCGGCTGGCCCGGCTCAAGGATCTGTGGAACCAGCTGAAGACCGGGTCCACCCGGCTGGGCTACCAGGCCGGCACGTCGAGCCGCCAACAGCTGGCTGGCCTGCTGCGGCAGGCTGGTAGTGGTCGGTGGAATGAGCTGACCGCTGGCCAGTCCATGCGGGAGACCGAAAACGAGATCAACCTGCTGGTGCCGGCTGGGGAGGAGCTGTTCGGCCCGATGTATGGAGCTCCGCAATGGACCTTCTTCGGAACTGGTGACGCTCCTGTGGCCGAGGAGGACCTGCCGGCAGGGGATGAGCTCGGCGAATCCACCCTGAGCGGGAGGGCTGGCTGATGGCGACCAACCACTTCCGGCGGGTCGGGGCGGCCCGGCCCAGTCACCTGATGTACACCACCGGGGTCGGCGCCCTGGTTGACCTGCCGAACTTCTCCGTGCTGGTCCGGGGCCTGGACGACTGGAACTATGCCCATCCCGGATGGGAGACGATCGCTGAGCCGCGGCTGCTCGCCGCGGTTCGGGCCCTCGGCGGGCGGTCTGTCACCGAGCTGCGCCCGGCGCCGTGGCTGGAGGGCACCGATCGGGACCCGCAGGGGCCGGCGGCCAGGATCGGGGTGCCGACCATGCCGTTCCCCGGCTGGTTGCGTTGCACCGTCTGCGACGAACTGGCCCCATTGGACTCTGGGGTCTTCGGGTTCGAGAACCTCAAGGCCCGCAAGCCCCACGAGGCCCGCTTCTTCCACACCAACTGCCCCCGCAAGAAGACCGGGCGTAAACCCCTGGCCGTCCCGGCCCGGTTCGTGCTGGCCTGCACCGCTGGGCACCTCGACGACTTCCCGTACCCGCAGTTCGTGCACCATGGCGGCGACTGCCCCAAGGCGAGCCACCCCCGGCTGCGGATGGACGACCGGGGCGGCAACCTCGGGGCCAATGTGGAGATTCTTTGCCTGAGCTGCGGCGGGCGCCGCAACATGCGAGAGGTCTTGGGCCAGCGGGGTGCGGAGAAACTGCCCCAGTGCCGGGGCCGGCGCCCCCACCTGGCCGACTTCGATCCCGACGGGTGCCGGCGCGGCCAGCTCAAGCTGCTGGTCGTCGGCGCCTCCAACCAGTGGTTCGCCCAGACCTTGTCGGCGCTCGCCGTGCCGAAGACCGGCGCCAGCGAGCTGCAGACCAAGGTCGAGCAGCACTGGGCGGTGCTGGAGAAGCTGCCGTCCAGGGAGTTTTTGCCGTTCGCCAGGGAAACCGTGCCGACGCTGCGCGAGTTTGAGAAATGGCCCGACGACGACGAGTTGTGGGCGGCCATCGAGCGGCAGCGTTGCGGTCCGAGACCCGACGACGACGGTGCGATCTATCCGGACCTGCGAACTCCGGAGTGGGAGGTGTTCACCGCCGCTGGGTCGTTGCCCGCGACTGACGACTTCACGCTGCGCCGGGACCCGGACGGGGTGCCGGCGCGGCTCAAGGGGTTCTTCTCCGATGTTGTGCAGGTCGAGCGGCTGCGGGAGGTCCGGGCACTGGTCGGGTTCACCCGCCTGGATGCTCCGGATCCGGACGACCCGGACCTGGTTACCAGGGCGCCGCTGGCCCGGTCGGCCCCGACCTGGGTGCCGGCCAGCGAGGTCCGAGGTGAGGGGATCTTCCTGCGGGTTTCTGATGACCTGCTGGACGGGTGGGTGCGGCGGGTCACCTCGTCGCCCGCCATGCTGGCGCACCGTGAGGCGTATGGCCGGTTCCGCCGCAACCGCTACTCCGACCGGATCACGGGCGAGTTCGACGAGATGCGATTGTGGCCGGGGGAGCGGTACCTGGCCCTGCATACCCTGTCGCACCTGCTGATCCGCACCATCGCGCTGGAGTGTGGCTACAGTTCCGCGAGCCTGTCGGAGCGGATCTACGCCGGGACCGACGGCGACCCGCGCGGCGGGATCCTCATCTACACGGCGGTCCCGGACGCCGAGGGCACCCTCGGCGGCCTGGTGTCCCTGGCCGAGCCCGAGGCGCTGGTCCGGCTGACCCGCCGGGCCCTGGCAGACGCCCTGCACTGCTCGTCCGACCCGCTGTGCGCCGAGCGGCTGCCGCACTTCCCCGAGGAGTTCCTGCACGGCGCGGCCTGCCACGCGTGTCTGTTCGTGTCGGAGACGACCTGCGAGCGGGGCAACCGGTTCCTCGACCGCCGGTTCGTGGTCCCGATCGACGACCCGGACCTGGCGCTCTTCCCTGAGTTGCCATGACGGTCGGCGAAGAGTCCGGGGCGGCGGGCGCGGCGTTCGAGGCGTTCGAGGCGGCGGCCCTCGCGGCGGTGGCCCGGCTGGGCCCGGCCCACGTGCGGGCGCTGGCCGCTCGGGTCGCTGGCGGCTGGCCGGATCTCGCCGCGTTGCAGACCGGGGCCGTGCCGGGCTTCGCAGAGGCCGTCGCGGCGGTGCTGGCCGCCCAGCGGGCGGCTGGCCTGCCCGACGGCGAAGC
>JAFGOK010000311.1 GCA_016926535.1 Micromonosporaceae bacterium
CATACACCCCTGACGAGATCAGGACTCGACTTCGGGCCCGGCTTGCCGAAGCGAACCAGGAGGAGGTTCACCCACCCCAAACGACCAACCCAATCACCTCAAACCACCACACAACAACCACCACAGTGGACAAAGACTGTCACGGTGGACGAAACCTGCCACGGTGAACGACACCGAACAGCGAACCGCACCCAACGGCACCCGACACCCGCCGGGCAAGCCGAGAACAACACCCAGCCGCAGACGTCCGCCAACCCAGGCCAGGCCAGCCCGACCGAGGCCAACCCCACCCGGGCAGGATTCCCGCAGGCCGCCCTACCGGCGACACGCCGTCGCCCTACGGGCGGTAGACCGCAGAGCACTCGCTCCAGTCAGACTGGGCCCCTGGTAGGTCCAGGCGCCGCGCAGCAGCCCTGCCTGCGTTGTACTCGGTCCATCCGTCACGGGCGTTACGAAGATCCTCCGCGATCCCGAGGAGCGCACACTTCCGGGAGAGCCCGGGAAGCCGGTCGAGTTCCGTCGCCGCATCTGGTGAGAGATCCCGGAGGTAGGCAATGTCAATCTTCCCTGTCCGCTCATACCGATCGATGTTCTGCCCGGCGATGAAGCCATCCGGGTTCAGCCAGGCGAGACCGAGCAGCACGACGAACCCGGAAGCCAGCGCGAAGCGCGGCAACCAGCTGGTACGCAGCCGCACCCCAGCGGCGATGATGAGGAGGAACACCAGCCCGAGCCACAGTTCGAAGGCGCTGACCAGCAGCCGGAGCCGGGTGAAGCCGTAGGCCTGCTCATACACCCACATCCGCCACAGCGCTGAGGCAACGATCATCAGCGTGCTGACGGCCAGCACCCCAAGCAAGGACCGCAGCAGGACCCGGTCCCCGGCAGTTGCCCGAGGAGCCTTGCGGATCGTGATCCCCATGACCACCAGCGTCAGCAGCGTCACAACGATCAGCTGGCCGAACCCGCGCCTCGCGTACTGGGCGAAGGTCAGCCCTGCCGTGCGCATCACATAGCCCTCACCACCGAACAGAATCGTCAGCTGTACCACGATGAACAGGGCAAACAGTGCGACCAGTGCGCCGATCGGCAGTACCCACTCGATCCGCCGCAGCGGGCGGGGCGGATTCATCGTCAGATCGGTGAATCGAGTCGGGTTCGCGACGAGGAAGGCCCCTGCGATCGCCAGTGACGCGGCGGCCATAAACAAAAACCCCCAGCGCAGCGCCGATGCCGCATCAGCATCCGGAACGATCGAGGTCACGATGCTGGCGAAGGCGGGATCGGCGGAGGCGAACAGCGCCCCGAACACGGCGACGAGGAGCAGTCCCACAGCGGCAGCCACAGCGCTCCTGGCCAGGGTCCGCCGGTCACGCCCGCGCAGGTCGCCCTGGACGCACCCCCGGGCATACCACGCGCTTCCCCGCACCAGGGCCGCGGGAACACTGATGATCGCGAAAAACAGGCCGAGCGGGGTACGGCCCCGGCCAACCGCAACGCACCAGGCCAAACCAGCCGCTATCAGGCAGAGGACGAACAGCCACCCCGCAGCGCGCAGCGTCCCGACGCCCAGCAGCGCCAGGGCGATGACACCCCATCCGACTTGCTCTGCGGCGAGCCGGCCGAGGGTGAGTCGCCGCTGATGCCGAGCCGCATCGACCGCGATCACGATCAACCCGACCATGGCGACCAGACCGGAAAGTAGCCAACCAAGGCCTGGCCGTCCCAGCGGCACGGCCGCAGCGGCGACTACCGCAATGACCAGGATCGTCAGAAGTGCGATGGGCCTCGCGGCTCGGTTATGCAACGGCCAGCTGGCCGTTGCCTCAGGAGGTGTGGTCGTCGAGGGCTGCTGCGGCAAGGGCTGTTGCTGCTGCGGCGGCGGCGGCAAGGGTGGCCTGGGTGGGTTGGTCACGCCGGTATCTCCTTTATTTCCTTTATATTCCTGTCTCGGTTCAGTAGATTCTCTTGATCAGCCGGGCAGGACGACCCTGATGCGGCAGCCAGGCCGGCCATCGTCCACGACGGAGATCGATCCGCCATGCAGCTCGACGACCCACTGAGCGATCGCCAGGCCAAGGCCCGTTCCACCGCCCGATGCCCGCTTGCCGCGCGTGAATCGCTCGAACACCTGATGCCGCTCGTCGGGCGGAATACCAGGCCCGGCATCGGCGACCTCAATCACCACTCCGCTGGTACCGCCGCCCTCCGGGTTAGGGGCCAGCCGGCCGGTCACGACGACCGTGCCGTCGGAAGGGCTGTGCCGTGCGGCATTGTCGAGGAGGTTCATCACCACCTGATGTAGCCGCTCCCGATCGGCGTATCCCGTCGAATCGCGCGGGGCGACGTCAACGACGAACCGCACGCCTCTTCCTGCGGCCTCGGCCGCGACCCCTGCCTCGGCGACGACCTCGGACAGCAGGTCGGACAGGCTGAGGTATTCCCGGTCCAGGGGCACGACTCCGGCATCGATCCTGGAGAGGTCGAGGAGTTCGGTGATCAACCGCCCCAGCCGCTCGGTCTGGTGCAGCGCTGTCTGCAACGTCTGGGGATCGGGTGCTGCGACCCCGTCCACCAGGTTTTCCAGCACACCTCGGAGGGCGGTGATCGGCGTCCGGAGTTCGTGAGAGACGTTCGCGATCAGTTCCCGCCGCTGCTGGTCCGCAGCGGCCAGATCAGCTGCCATCTGGTTGAACGCCCGCGCCAGGTCGCCGACCTCGTCACGCGACGAAGCGCGGACCCGCCTGGTGTAGTCGCCCCTGGCCATGGCACGGGCCGCCGCGGTCATCTCCCGCAATGGTGAGGTCATCCCATGCGCGAGTACCTGGGTGACGCTCAGCGCGATCACGAACGAAGCGATAGTGGTCCCAGGCGGCCACCAGCCGATCTGGAACCAGAAGTACGCGATGGCCGCTGCGATCGACGCGACAACCAGGATCCCGATCTTGAGTTTGATCGAGCGAAACGGGTCAAGCGGACGCGGCAGCGCACTGAACAGGCACTCAATCCGACCTGTCACGACGACGTCACCTCCAGCGCATACCCGACCCCGTGCACGGTCCGGATCAGATCCGCCCCGAGCTTGCGGCGAAGCGCCTTGACGTGGCTGTCCACCGTGCGAGTCCCGACGCCATCCGCCCAACCCCACACGTCCGCCAGCAGGCGCTCGCGCGGTAGCACCGTGCGGGGCTTGCCCGCGAGGTGCATGAGGAGATCAAATTCGGTCGGTGTGAGATGCACCTCGACTCCGGCCCGGCAGACCCGGCGCTCCGCAGGCTTGATCTCCAAGTCGCCGAGCACCAGGGGCGCAGGACGGTGCTCGGCGGCGCTGCGCGCCCGGTCCACCCGGCGCAGCAGCGCATGGACCCTGGCCGCCAGTTCCCGCATGGAGAACGGTTTGGTCAGGTAGTCGTCGGCCCCGACCGCGAGTCCGACCAGGAGATCTGTTTCGTCATCCCGGGCGGTGAGCATGAGCACGGGAACGGGACGCTGCGCCTGGATGCGCCGGCATACCTCCAAGCCGTCGAATCCTGGCAGCATGACGTCGAGGATGACCAGATCCGGCTGCCAGGACACCGCGGCGGCGACAGCGCTGGGGCCGTCGTGGGCCAACTCGACGACAAACCCCTCGGCCCGCAGCCGGACCGCGACGGACTCCGCGATGGTGTGCTCATCGTCCACAACAAGGATCCGGCGCTGGCTGAACTGAATCACACATCGCACTGTAGACAGTGATTGTGATGGTGGCCCGCCGCAATCGCGAAGATTCGGCGCTGGTTGTGAAGCGGTTGTGAAGATCAGCTTCTTCGCTCACCCAAAGCACATCAGTCACCCAAATGATGGGAATATTTACCTGCGATAGCTGCAATCGTGACTCGTGAGTAGTTTCGACCCATGTCCGTCCTTGCCTCTACCACGATCGCTGCGCCCACAGCGGACGGGCCGTCCGGTCTGGCTGGGACCGCCGCGGTCCTCGCCTGGATCATGGCGGTTCCCCTGTACCGGTTCACGCAGTATTTCGGGACGGTCGCGCATGAAGGTGGCCACGCCCTGGTGGCGAAGCTGCTGTTCCAGGCGGTCCGGGCGATCCGCTTCACCTGGAGCGGAGATGGGATGACGTACACCACCCCGTCGTGGCCGATCATTATTCCAGTCGCCATGGCTGGCTATCTCGGGCCATCGGCGTTCGGTCTGTTCGCGGCGTGGTTGCTGACCCAGGGCCAAACCGAGACCGTGCTGTGGGGCAGCCTGGCCTTCTTGGGGGTCATGTTGCTTGTTGTCCGTGGTTGGGTCGGCTGGATCATCGTTCCGGCGTTAATGGTCCTCCTCTTCGAAATCGCGACCGATCTCAAGCCGCCGCTCCAGGTGCTGTTCACCCACGTCTGGGTCTGGTTCTTGCTGATCATTGGTGTCGAACAAATGCTCGTTTTTATCCAAGGAAAAGTATACAAAAACGATACATCCGATTCAGTGAGACTCCAGAAGGAAACGCACATTCCCAGCGAGATCTGGAGTTTCGTGTTTCTCTGCGGGACGATCGCGGCGCTCGTCGCAGGCGGCATGATGCTGCTGCATCTTGCCGGATAGTGCACGAGCTTCTATGTCGACATGCGGTCGATCTTCCTACACCGCTGAGCATGGAATCCGCTGATAAACAATTTAAAATTGACTTAATGATCGACTGCGGAATGTCCGGGAATGAAAACTCACCGCTCTTGCGCCGAGTACACTACGACACCCCCCGTTATCAATCAGTGATAGTTCCAAGGAAATATCGGACAGGGTGCGCATAAGGGCTTCTGCGAGTGACGCCATGGTCTATCCTTGGTGGCTCCACCTCGGTCGTCAATCAACTCGACCGACCATAAGGAGGGGGTCCATTGAAGCAATCCAGAGTGCTCCCGGAGCGGGAGACAACGCTGCGGACGATTCGTCACCCATCACGCATCCCGATGTTTCCATCGTCGCGCCTGCCGCAACTGGAGCCAGTGTTAAGCGAATTTGAGTTTCGCGTCACCCCGTACTACGCACAACTGATTGACTGGTCGGACGAGCATGATCCACTCGCGAAAATCGTCCTGCCCGATCAGAGCGAACTCACCAGTGATCTCGATTTTGACCCAAGCGCCGAAGCAAGCAATTCGCCGGTGGTCGGCCTCCAACACAAATATGGACCGACGGCCCTCCTCCTCATCACCGACGTGTGCGCGGCGTACTGCCGCTTCTGCTTCCGAAAACGGTTCACACTCGCGACAACACCCCAATTCATTGCGAATCACAAGCCATTGGCTCCGCCCCGAGAAGTGACCCTCGACGTGCGGGCCGCCGTCGAGTACATCCGGTCCCGACCGGAGATCACCAACGTGCTGCTGTCCGGAGGCGATCCGCTCATGCTCTCGCCAGCCCGGCTCGGCCAGGTCCTCGACGCGCTACGCCCTCTCCGGAACGTCACCACCATCCGGATCGGCAGCAAACTCCCGGCCTTTGACCCTGACCGGATCACGCCAGAGCTGGTCGACGTTCTGGCTGCCGCCAGCAGCCCGGACCGCCGGGTCTACGTCGCGGCCCACATGAGCCATCCGCGAGAGCTGACTGGCGCGGCCAGGGCGGCTCTCGGCCGGTTGATGTCCGCCGGCATCATCCTCTACAACCAGACTCCGATCCTCCGGGGCGTCAATGACGACGCCGACACCTTGATCACCCTGCTGCGAGAGCTGTCCGACGCCGGAGTGACGCCGTACTACCTCTTCCAGTGC
>JAFGOK010000312.1 GCA_016926535.1 Micromonosporaceae bacterium
CCGTCAGCCTCGTTGTCACGGCCGGATGCAGTTTCGGCCAGCCGCCCCCGAACGAGACCGGCCAGCCGCCGAGCCTACCGAGACCCTCGACGTCCCCGGTGGCGGACGACCCCACCTCCAGCGTCGTCACCTCGGTGCTCGCGACCGGCCTCGTTGTGCCGTGGGCCGTGGCGTTCCTGCCGGATGGCGCGGCGCTCATCACTGAGCGCGACAGCGGTCGCATCCTCAAGGCCACGCCCGAGGCCCAAACCGCCGAAGAGTCCGCGTCGGCTCCGGAGCCCTCTGGCGATGGCCCCTCCGCCGGGTCCTCCCCAAGCCCCAACTCCAGCGTGCTGACCATTGAGCCAGTCCAGACTGTCCAGGACGCCGTGGCCGAGGGCGACGGCGGGCTGCTGGGCATCGCGGTCTCCCCGTCGTACGAAACCGATCAGACCGTCTTCATCTTCTACACGACAGAGCGCGACAACCGGATCGCCAAGCTCGCCCTCGGCAGCCCACCGCAACCGATCGTCACTGGAATCCCGAAATCGACCATCCGCAACGGCGGCGCCCTGCACTTCGGCCCAGACGGCTATCTCTACGCCTCCACCGGTGACGCCGACCGGCGTGAGCTGTCCCAGGACGCCAAGAGTCTCGCTGGGAAAATCCTGCGCATGACCGCGGATGGCAAGCCTGCCCCGAACAACCCGTTCGGCACCCTGGTCTACAGCCTTGGCCACCGCAACATCGAGGGATTCGGCTGGAATACCGACGGTAAGCTCTACGCCGTCGAGGCCGGTGAGACCACCGCCGACGAGCTCAACCTGATCGGGCGTGGCAAGAACTACGGCTGGCCACGGGCCGAGGGAAACACGACCGGCTCGGATCTGGTCAGCCCCATCGTGACCTGGGAACCTGACGAGGCCGGGTGCTCTGGCGCAACGGTTCTTTCCGGGGTCCTGGTCACTGGATGTCTGCGTGGCCAGCGGCTGTGGCTGGTCCAGCTGACCGCCGCTGGCGCCGCCCTGGGCGCCCCCGCAGCGCTGCTGGTCGACGCTCACGGACGGTTGCGTTCCGTCACGACCGCTCCCGACGGAAGCCTGTGGGTCACCACCTCCAACCGGGATGGCCAGGGGACCCCAACATCGGACGATGACAAGATCCTCCGGATTGTCCTCGGCAACATTGGCGACGCTGGAAAAACATGATCAGGCGACCGCATCTCACCATCGAGCCCCTGAGGACGCTTGCCCGGCCGCTGAGGACGCTCGCCCGGCCGCTGGGCTGGTTGCGCCGACTCGCCCGATCTGGGCACCATCGCCACCCTGCCGTCCGGGCCATCGGCCGAGGTCTCGGTTTGCTGATCGTCGCCGCCGCCGGGCTGTCCCTGGGCGCCCTTCTCTTCGGCGCGATCAGGGCGGATATCGGCCCATTCCATGCCCAGTTCTCGATCACTCCGTCCCTGACCGGCGGTACCGAGGTGTCGATCCCCCCGCTGGGATCGCTGCACGTTGACAGCCACGCCGGCCCGGTTCATCTCGTGATCCAGTTGGAATCGCTCGATGAGGCACGAACCCGGGCACTCGTCAACGACCCTGACGGGATCACCACGGCCAGCAAGACCGTCGTACCCGACCTCGCCCGAGGCACGAGGACCCTCGCCATGCACGTTGCTGGCGCGGGGCTGCTGGGCGCGCTGGCTCTCGCAGGGCTGGTCTACCGGTCGATGCGACGGACCGCCCTCACCGGCTGCGTGGCGCTCGGGCTCCTTGCCGCGAGCGGCGGCATTGTAACGTTGACCTTCCGCCCAAACGCGATCCAGGAGCCGCGGTACGAGGGCCTGCTGACGAACGCCCCTGCGGTCGTCGGTGATGTCAGGAACATCGCCGACCAGTATGAGGAGTACAGCGAGCAGCTCCAGCGCCTGGTCCAGAACGTCAGCCGGCTCTACGGCACGATCTCGACGCTCCCCGTATACGAGGCGGACACGGAGACCACCCGGGTTCTCCACATCTCCGACATGCACCTCAATCCGGCAGCGTGGTCCGTTGTGGAAACCGTCGTCCAGCAGTTCAGCATTGACGTTGTCGTAGACACCGGAGACCTGACGGACTGGGGTTCGGAGCCGGAGAGCTCCTACGTCGCATCCATCGAGAAGCTGAAGGTGCCATACCTCTACATCCGAGGAAACCACGACTCGCTGAGCACGCAGGATGCCGTCGCTCGCCAGCCGAATGCGACAGTGCTGACCAACTCAGTCGCCACCGTCAAAGGGCTGACGTTCGCAGGTCTTGGCGATCCTCGGTTCACTCCGGACAAGGAGACCACCGGGTCTCAGAACGACCACGATCTGGTCCGGTACACCGGGGCAAGCCTCGCGGGAAGAATCCGCCTCAGCAGCATCGACGTCAACGTCGCCCTAGTACATGATCCGCTCTCGGCCGAGTTGCTCGCGTTCGCAACGCCGGTCGTCCTGGCCGGGCACACGCACAATCGTCAGGTCCGCAGGCTCGACGGCCCGGCTGGCAGCCCGACCTCCAACAGAACCCTTCTCATGGTCGCCGGATCGACCGGTGGGGCCGGCCTGCGTGGCCTTGAGCAGGCCGAACCCCTCTCGCTCTCGCTCTCCGTGCTCTACTTCGACCAGTACCGCTCGTTGCAGGCGTACGACGACATCCAGGTGGGGGGGAC
>JAFGOK010000313.1 GCA_016926535.1 Micromonosporaceae bacterium
GTCGATGCACGGTGCGTGCCCGACGGCGCAGCTGATGTCGGCGATCTGGCCGCAACCGCGACAGACGACGTGATGGTGGTTATCCGCAGCCATCAACTCGAACCGCGCGGGGCTGCCGGCTGGTTCGATCCTGCGTGCCAGCCCAACGCGCGACAGGGCGCTGAGCACGTCGTAGATTGCCTGGGTCGAGACCGAACGCAGTCTGGACCGCACGAGCGTTGCGATCTCATCGACGTCCAGGTGCCCGCGATGCTCCGAAAGCACCTGGAGCACGGCGAGGCGGGGCTGGGTGACCCGCAGGCCCCTGGTCCGCAACGCCTCCTCGCCAACCACCGTTCCATCACACCACGTCATCAGTGCCCACTCAACTCGCCGGGAGCACGCTGGCCGCCTGTACAGCTTGTGGCGTCGTAACGCCGACAGCCCTAGAACAACCAGCGTCCGCACAACACGACCAGCAGGATCAGCATGATCGCGCCGGCGACCAGACCGACCCCGTTGGTGATGGTCGCGGCAGACCGTTCCAGGTTGTCCAGGTGCTCATGATCGACCGCTGGCATGGGGCGAGGACCGGCTGGCCGGACGACGAGCGGGGGTTTCCAACCGGGGGGCGGCTGCTGCGATCTCGGTGGGCCACTGTATGGCGGGGGAGCCTGGCCCGGCGGAGCGGCCTGAGCCGGTCCCGGAACGGCCTCTGGGCCGCCGACCGGCCGGCGCCAGAACTCATCGTCGGCTGGCGGTTCGGCGTTGCTGGTCACGCGGCGACCCTATCGCGGTCGACCGCGCCGTCGCGTCTCTCACGGTAAGCTGCCGCCTGTGATACATCCTGACGAACAGCCGGGCGCCGGGGAGTATGCGGCGACCGACGACCACCGTGAGATCAGCTTTGTCGAGGATCTGGTGATCCTGCCGGACACAACGGCTGATGACACCGACGCTGGTTGGGGAGAGCGCGCTTCGAGCAACGATGACCGCCTGCTCGAAGAGCGCCCGCCGCACTGGGAGTGATGTCCCCGGGCCGGAAGCGGCGCCGGGGCAGCAGGGAGTCAGCCTGCCGCTGGAGCAGTCGCCTTCGAGGATGATGTGGCCGCACCGCCTCCGGAGGATGTGCCGCTGCCCGCTGAAGTGCTTGCGGTACTTGAGGCGTCCTTGCCGGTTGAGGCGCCGACCCCTGCCGGAACCTTCGAGTCCGATTTGCCGGGAATGGTGTTGCCTGATCGCGAGTCGGTCCGGTAGAAGCCCGATCCCTTGAAGACGATGCCGACGGCGGAGAACAGCTTTCGAAGCCGACCGTCGCAGGCCGGGCACTCGGTGAGCGGCTCATCCGAAAAGGACTGGACCACTTCAAAACGGTGATCACAGGTCGTGCATGCGTACTGGTAGGTCGGCACGTTTGCCTCCGTCTCGCATCCGCTGCCGGATGTGCTGGCACTCCACATCTTAGAGTGCCAGTCTCCGCCGCAATGGTGCAGCACCGGAGCTAGGTGAGTCCAGTGGCAGGGGCAGTCTGACCGGCCACATTGTGAGAGCCGATCCCGGGCCTCAACGAGCGGGGAAGTGGACGGTGCTGACTGCCGAACCGGTTGCGATCATGGCGTGAGTCACCGGACGGTCGTGGGGCAGGCTGGGCAGGCGCGGTACGAACTCGCTGGCGTACAGCAGGGTGATGATGTCGACCTCAGGGCTGACCCGGGCCAGCGCGCGGTCGTACGAGCCCCCACCTCGGCCGAGCCGGATACCCGTCTGGTCGACAGCGACCGCCGGCACCACGATGACGTCCGCAGTCGTGATGGCCTCGGCTCCGAGGCGAGGCCCTGCTGGTTCCAGCAGTCCGCGGGCGGCCCGTCTCAGGCTCGATTGGCCCCGGTACTCGGCCCAGGTGAGATCCCCATCGGTGAGCAGGATCGGGAGTAAAAGCCGGCACCGATCTGTCACAGCCGCGAGGGCGTCAACAAGTCCGCTGCCCCCGGGCTCTCCAGAAAGGGGCACGTAGGCAGTGATGGTCGGTTCGGAACGTTTCACATGTTCCCGGACTCTTGTGACGGCTGCCTGCACCAGTATCGCGTCGGCATGAGCGCGTGCATCTGGGCCAACGGTCCGACGTGCTTCGAGGATGCGGGCCCGTACGGCAGATTTTGTGCATTCGCACATTAGGCTTGTATCGGATGAATCGGACACGCAACACCCTATGAGACAGGAGGTCGACAGTAACGAGTTGTGACAGCATCACAGTAGGCGACCAATTCGTTCTGCGAGCCAGGGGGAGGACGAGTGACGCTGCGCGCACGGCTAACTGCGGCCTTCCTCGCCGTGGTCCTTGGCCCGGTGTTGCTTGGGGCGGTGTTTGTCGGAGTGACCGTCACGACGGTCGGCCATGCCCGATCGCTGGAGCAATTGGAGATCGCTGCGGTCGGGGTGCGTACTGCGGCGGGGGCAACGTGCCAGCGGCTGCATTCTGCCGCGACGACCGCGGCGCTGCTCGGGGGAGATCTTCGGGAACTGACTGGCACCAGCCTGTCCGCCGGTCGATCCGCTCCAGGTGCCTCCGGCAACCTCAGCAGCGACGCGGCTGGGCCGGTTCGGCAGGTGGTGGAGAGCGAGTTGGCCTCCTCAGTGATCCTGGCCACGGCGACCGGTGAGGAATCCTTCATCGCGGGGACACCGCCCCCAGGGCCATGGGCGATCTGCTTCGCAGGGGCACAGACCGGAGGCGTGGCGGCAGGCCCGCACTGGCAGTCCAGCCAGGAGTATGAGCGACGGCCCTTTGCGGGGCTGAGTGCCCGGGTGGACGTCCGGGACAGTTCTGGTGGCCTCGTGGGATACGCGACGGCCGTTGACGCGGTCGATGGTCCGTTCGTCGCAAAGCTGGCAGACGCCGGAGGAGCTGCCGTCAGCATCGTCGACGGAGGGCCAGCCCGGTCTACGGAGCGCGATACCGAGGTCAGCTCAGTCATGAACACCGCACGTTCGCTGTCCGTGGGCAAGAGCGGGCGAGCGAGCAACGGTCGCTACGTGCGGCGCTTGGATCCGGAGGAAGGGCAGCCGTTGACCCTCGCGCTGTCCGTTCCGGCCCAGGAGAACCAGGGGCGGCTGTACGCGGTACTGGTCGCCGTCGTGGTCGCTGCGGCGCTGGGGTCGGTCGGCGCGGCGTGGGGCCTGGCGCGATCCACCGCTCGCCCGCTGACGGAGCTTGCCGCCGCAGTCGACCGGGTTGCGGCAGGAGATCTGGCCGCACGGGTGCCGGTGCGACTGCCGGACGAAGTGGGGCGGCTCGGGGCGACGTTCAACCGGATGACCCGGGAGACGCAGGGGTACGTGCAGGCCCTGACTGCGAGCCGGGACCAGCTGCGCCGGCAGCTCGGTGTCCTTGGGGACACCCTGTCCAGTACCCATGATCTCAATCGGATCCTTCGGGTGATTCTCCAGACGGCCAGTGCCGCGACCGGGGCGCAGGCGGGCATCGTCCTGCTGGCGGACTCCACGACTGGGATTCTGGTCGGCCAGTGCTCGACCGGTCTGGATGAGCGAGGCGCTCCAACAGAGATCAGCGATCTGCGGTTGCGGATGGGGGAGGGCCTTCTAGGCTGGGTCGCAGCCAATGGCGAGCCCCGTCGCGGTCGGGTCGACCGCGACGGGCCACTGCTGGCCTTCGGGGAGCCGCGCTGCCTGACCTACGTTGCCGTGCCTCTGATGGCCCCGACCGCCGGACCGACGACTGGCCTTGAGCCAATATGTGATCTTGTTGGCGGAGCGACCGCGCGGGGAGTGCTCGCCCTGTACGACCGGCATGGGTTTGACGAGTTTGACGATTCGGATCTTGTGATATTGCGCACATTTGCCGGGCAGGTTGCTGTGGCACTCGACAATGTCCGAGTCCATGAAGAAGCGCAGCGGTTGTCGTTGACTGACGCACTGACGGGTTTGTCGAATTATCGCTATCTGAGGGAGTCCTTGCGTCGTGAGATCGAACGTGCAAGTAGATTCGGGCATCCGCTGGCCGTTCTCGTTCTCGACCTCGATCATTTCAAGGAAATTAACGACACCTATGGACATGCGGCCGGGGATGCGGTACTCGCCGAGTTCGCGCGTAGGGTTCGTGCCGAGATCCGTGAAGTTGATCTAGCATTTCGGCAGGGCGGTGAGGAATTCGTCGTTCTTCTTCCCGAGACGGACGTGCAAGGAGCCGAGGTGGTTGCGTTGCGTCTTGGGGAGATCATCAGTAGGAATCCTGTGCTGGTTGTCTCGCATCAGGCAACTCGACCGTTGCGAATATCCGTGACCGTTTCTGTCGGTGCCGCGGTCTATCCCGCGGACGGTGACAGTGGTCTGGCTGTTCTGGAAGCTGCGGATGATGCCCTGTACGCTGCGAAGGCCGCTGGCCGGAACACCTTCCGCCTCGCAGGTCAAGCCAGTGGGTGAGCGCACCTTCGAGGGTGTCCTGCAGGCAGAACCGGCGCGTCTTTTTGCACGCAGCCGGCACGACGCGCTTGCGACCGATAGTCTCCGCAACATGCCCGACAGTCGTCTTCAAAGCGGTTCGAGCGCAGAAGGTGCGCCGTCCGACCACGAACATGCCAGTCATCACCGAAGCGAGCTTGAGTCCGCGCCATGGCGGGACGACCTGGAAAGCACGCCGTGGCGCGACGAAATCGACGATGGGCAGGAGGGGAACGTCCGGGCGGTCAAGGCCGTCATTCCAGCTGCCGGCCTGGCAACCCGCTTCCTTCCCGCAACCAAAGCCGTGCCGAAGGAACTACTTCCGGTCGTCGACAGGCCGGTTCTTCAGTACATCGTGGAGGAAGCCGCAGCGGCAGGGATCAATGACATCCTGCTGGTGACAGGTAGGGGCAAAACCTCTATGATCGACCACTTTGACCGAAGACCGGACCTTGAGGCCAAGCTGGCGGAGAAGGGAGACCTCGAGCGGCTGGAAGCCGTGCGTCGTCCGAGTGAGTTGGCGGAAGTCTTTGCCTGCCGGCAGGGGGAGCCCCTGGGGCTCGGGCACGCTGTTGCGGTTGGTGAGGCCCATGTCGGCGACGAGCCGTTCGTCGTGCTGCTCGGGGACGAATTCATGGACGAGGCCGATCCGCTGCTGCCGGTCATGGTTGACCTTCAGGCCGCGACCCGTGGCATCGTCCTGGCCTTCATCGAGGTCGACCCGCAGGAGGTTGGCAGGTACGGGATCGCCTCCGTTGTGGCGGCCGAGGATGTCCCAGCCCGGCTGGCGAAAAAGCACCAGATCGTCAGGGTGACCGGTCTGGTCGAGAAGCCGGCACCGTCCGAGGCTCCGAGCAACCTCGCCGTTGTCGGGCGGTATGTGCTACCTCCGTCTATCTTCGACGCGGTAAAGCGCACGCGTCCGGGAACCGGGGGCGAGATTCAGCTCACCGATGCCATGGCGTTGCTACTTTCGGAGGGTACCCCGGTGCATGGTGTGGTCTTCAGGGGCAAGCGCTATGACACCGGTACGCCGGCGGGGTACCTGGAGGCTGTTGTGGAACTGGCATGCAGGCGTCCGGACCTCGGGGGACCCTTCTCCGAGTGGCTGATCAACTTTGTTGATACGAAGTTGCGCGGATAACGGTGGTGCCGACAGTGGGCCTTGAGTCGGAGGCGATGCGAGTTGCGTACGGCGTCACGCGTGGCGCCACACGCGGCGCATCGCAGGTGGGGTCAACTCCGGCGACGCCGGAGTTGACCCCACTCGCCGACTACCTCACTGCGGTACTTCGAGGTCTGAGGCCGCTGCCGGCACTCGATCTGGAGATCACTCAGGCACACGGCAACGTCCTCGCGGAGGATGTCATCGCGCCGGCCTGCGTCCCAGCGTTTGACCAGGCCGCCATTGACGGCTACGCGGCACGGTTCGACGATGTCGCCGATGCCAGGCAAAACCGACCGGTTCGCCTGAACGTCGTCGGTGACCTGGTTGCCTCAAGCTGGCGGCCGGTCAGGCTGACGCCGGGGGCGTGCTTCTCTGTCGCGGCTGGCGCACCGCTGCCAGCGGCGGCCGATGTCGTTGTCCCCGCGGAGTCGACAGATCAGGGCATGGCAGCGGTCGAGATCTACCAGGCCCCGAAGCGGGGCAGCGGCCTGCGGCGGGCAGGGGAGGAGTTGACGGCCGGCGCTGCGATTGCCCGCGCGGGGACGTTCATCACCCCACCGATGGTGGCGCTGCTTGCAACAACTGGAGTCGGGCATGTCGTCGTTCGCCCGAGTCCCCGAGTCGTGATCATCGCAACGGGTGATGAGCTGATCGATGTCGGTCGGGCCAGCCAGCCTGGGCAGGTCGTTGACGCCAACTCGCATGCGCTGACAGCCGCCGCCGCGGAGGCGGGCGCGCACGCGTACCGGGTCGGGATCTGTGATGATGACCCGGAGGGACTGCGAGGGCTCCTCGATGACCAGATGCTGCGGGCCGACCTGATCATTACGACCGGAGGCAGTGGCAACGGCCCAGGGGACATGGTTCGGCGGATCCTCACCCGTCTCGACAAGCACCGTGGCCAGGTCGCCTTCACGGACCTCTCTGTCTATCCCTGTACCCGGATGGGGTATGGCGCGATCGGTGGCAGCCTTGGCGCTGGTGGGGTCCCCATCGTCTGCCTTCCCGGCGATCCAGGATCGGCGCTGATCGGGTTCGAGGCGCTGGCCCGCCCCGTCATCCAGGTGCTTGCCGGGGCTGACCCGATCTTCCGCCCGAGCGTTCGAGCCCACCTGCTGGAGACGGTCAGTTCTCCGGCTGGCATGCGGGAATTCCGGCCGGCTTCTGTTGCTGAGCGTCGGGGGGGCGGCTACACCGTGGCCCCACTCGCCGGCGGGCCGTATACCCTTTCGGGGATGAGCGACGCCAATGGTCTGATGGTGCTCGGCGAGCGGGTGATCAGTGCCGCCGCCGGTTCGACAGTTGATGTCCTGCTGCTGGATCGGCGTCGGTGACTGGCGCCGGCTGGCCGGTTGTCCTTTCCGACGGTCCCGTCGTACTGCGGCCGTACCGCCGTCGCGACGCGCGGGACTGGGCGGCGATCCGGCGGGCCAACGAGGCATGGCTGGCGAGGTGGGAGCCCACCCCGTTCGGGGCGTGGTACGCCATCAACTCCCCGGCCTCCTTTCGCGCGGTGCTCAGCGAGTTGCGGCGTTCCGCTCGGGAGGGGACGACGATGCCGTTCGCGGTCTGCCTGCGTGAGCGGGAGACCGGGCGGGGGACCGAGCGGGAAGCCGAGCGGCTGGTTGGTCAGCTGACCATCGGCAATATCGTGCGGAGGGCGTTCTGTTCCGGCTACGCCGGATACTGGATCGACTCGCGGGTCGCGGGGCGAGGCATCATGCCAACAGCGTTGGCGCTGGCGGTCGACCATGCGTTTACCGCGGGCGGGATTCACCGGATCGAGGTCAATATTCGGCCGGAGAACACTGCGAGTCGCAGGGTGGTTGAGAAACTCGGTTTCCGCCAGGAGGCATATCACCACCGATATCTACACATTGATGGTGATTGGCGAGACCATATTGGCTATGCGCTGACCACAGAAGACGTCGCGGCCGATGGTGGGTTGCTGGCTCGCTGGCGCAAGAGCAGGTTGGCTGCCTGAAAGCCAACGACTCAGCGTGGCTACCGGATTGTGAGACGACAACGTCGTAGTCTCGGTTGGCGGCAGTTACCAGGGTGTAGCTATCTAGGGATTCGTCGCCGTTCGCGGGCCGGTGCGGGCGGCGGGATACGGGAGGGGTGAGGGTGCCGACCTCGGTGCTCCTTGCCGTCCTCGCCGCCGCTGGGCTGCTGGCGCTCGCACCAGCGCTCGTGCGCAGGTATGACGCCACAGAGCGGCTGGTCGCGGAGCGGGCGTTGTCGACCGCGCGGGTCCTCGCCCGCGCGGGGTCGTCGCGTTGCCGTCGCAAGAGGACAGTCCCGGGACGCAGGCCGGTCAACCCTCCGCGAGCCGTTGTGGCAAGGGTCAGCGCTGGTAAGCCTGTCGAGCCACCCGTCGAGCGCCCCGTCTCCCCCGCTCCGGTGCGCGGGGCAGGGGCGCTGCCCGCGGTCGGCGCGCCGGCCGGCAGGCGGCATGTGCGCTCTTCGCGGGCGGTCTACCGCCGCCGCCGGGTACTGCTGGCCCTGGTGCTGTTCAACATCGTTGAGCTGGTTGGTGTGGTCTGCGTCGGGCCAGGGTTCTGGATTGGCTTTGTCGTTGGCGGTTCATTGCTGTCGGCATACCTGGTTCACCTGCGAAACCGGGCGCTGGCCGACCGCCGAAGGCGTCGAACCGAGGCTCGGTATTCCGCCTGGGTCGCGGCCAGGCAGGCCGCCGTGCGAAGGGAACAGGCCCGGCGGATGGCTGCGAAGCGGGCCGCCCTTGAACAGCAACTCATCGAGCGGGAACGGCTGCGCAGGCAGGCTGCGCGGACAGCCGCGGTGCGCGGCCGACCCTACGATTCCCGGGCGGTCGGCCAGTAGCACTCGTGCTGCTTGAGTCACTGCTCGAACCTTGACTTGAACCTCTGCCGGTACTCGATGGGTATATGCAGAGGAAGGAGTTGGGATGGGCAGACGCGGCCAGGAATCGGAGTTCGCAGAGTACTTCTCTGCTCGGGTCGTTCCAATGCGGCGCCTCGCCTACGCGCTGTGTGGTGAATGGCATACGGCAGAAGACCTGGTACAGGCAGCGTTCATTCGGCTGTACCGCAACTGGGGGCGCACGAGGAGCGAAACGATCGATGCGTACATGAGAAAGATACTGATAAATGTGTATTTATCAGATCGCCGAACCCGTTCCAGGGAGGTGACTGTGATTGAGGTTCCGGATTCCGCTGACCTGTCGCGAGCAGACAGCGAGGTGCGGCTGGATCTCGCAACCGCGCTGGCAAAACTGCCCAAGAGGCAGCGGGCCGCCGTGGTGTTGCGGTACCTGGAGGATCTGCCAATAGCGGAGGTCGCTGTGCTACTCAACGTCGCGGAAGGCACTGTGAAGAGCCAGGCCTTTCGTGCCGTCAACGCACTGCGGGCAGCGCTTGGTGCGCCGAGCCACGTGACGAAGGAGCAATCGTGACCGAGCCAATGATCAGTGATGCTCTGCGGTCCTATGTGACCGCAGATGCCCCCCCGTTGGGACTGACCTTGCAGCAGGTCATCGCCGATGGACGCAGGTCGGTGCTGCGCCGACGATTGGTGGGCGGTGGTACGGCGATCGTGGCGATCGTGGCTGTCGCCGCGCTTGCGGTGCAGGCTACCGGGGCAGGCACCGTGACGGCCCAGCCCGGAGATGCGTCGCTGGCGGTTCTGACCTCCGAAAGCGGTAGCGACGCGACGCTCGGAGTGTTGATGGCGCTTGACGACTCCGATATGGTGTCCGTGCCGACGGGGCGGCCATCGAAGATTGATGATATGAAGGGCCAGTGCGGCACGGCAAAAGGAAAACGCCCATCGCTTGAGCTGTCGTCTGCGCAGCCTAAGGACGAGATCGAACAGTGGTATTCGGCGACGGTCGCCTGCTTGCTCGCAACGGCGCTTTCGAAGCCGGAGCTCAAGGCGACAGGGATGTACCAGCCAACCGTCTCGCTGTCAGGGGACAAGGTGACAGTTCTGGCGTTCGTAGCCATCGATTCAACGGCGAAAGTCACTATCAGCGGCTTCGCGCACGAGGAATCCGGCGCGGCAAGTGGTGGATCCGATCCGTCATACCCTGCTGACCCGTTCATCACAACGGGATACATGATGACTTCTGTAGAGATCAGCCCGACCAGCCAGGCGGAACTCGCCAATGCCACAGGCGCATGTGAGGTGATGAGCACCCCCGATGAGCAGGGGAAGACCTGCACCCAGAGCGCTGGAAGCGCTGGAGAGACGATTCTGCTGACGACGCGGACTGACGGCCAGAGCGGCGATACCTTGTCGACGGGGTTCGGCTCGTCTGTCTCCGTATTCAGTGGCGGTACGAGACTGACGGCCCGTGACTGCATGTTGGTTGTGGACGTCTCGTCAGTTCCTGGCGTCCGGACCTCGGAGGGTCCAGTCAGGATTGGTGATCTTGACAGGATGACGCTGTCTGGCGACACATTCCAGTCCGCCAAGCTCGTTGAGGTTCTGACAACACCGGAGCTCGCGCTGTTCTGATACGCCCTGGTCCGAGCGGCCACGTGAGCAGGGCGGATATGCGGCTGGGGAACTGGTTGGCTGGCCGAGTTCCGCACCTGTTACCCTGAATGCCGGTCCTCCGCAGGAGGGCTGGTCTGGGGCTGTAGCGCAGTCCGGTAGCGCACCTCGTTCGCATCGAGGGGGTCAGGGGTTCGAATCCCCTCAGCTCCAC
>JAFGOK010000314.1 GCA_016926535.1 Micromonosporaceae bacterium
GACGAATACAAACAACCACTCCCACCCCGCGTGAAGATCATATTCTGGGTTGTTGTACTCCACGGACCGTAAGTTAACGGCATTGAGCCCAGGCTGGGCCAGGAGTGGCCCCGGGTCCGGCTGAGCCTCCACGCCGGAGAGGTGACCTTCGACGCGTACGGATCGAGTGGGCGCGACGTCGACCATGCCTTCGCCCTGGTCGATGCCGCAGAGGCCCGGCAAGCGCTACGGTCGGACCCGACCGCCCGCCTGGCCGTCGTGCTTTCCGACTCCTTCCACTCGGCGCTCGCGGAAGCCGGAGACACCGCTGCCAGCGTGGCGGAGCAGCGGTTCGCGCCCATGCCCATTGTCACGAAACAGGGGCAGCGCCCCGCCTGGGTGTGTGTCCCTCGCAACGCCCCAGCCCGGATCGGGCCGTTCTGCTCCGCCTCCATCCCGTGGCAGATCATGGTCGGGCTGCCGGAGGGTCCGGTGTGCGGCCCGGGAATCCTCTTTCCCGACCGGACCGTGTTGACCTGCGTACACACCATCCCAGGGGGCGGCGCAGCGCCGCGAGGAGTGGCCGTCGGGTTCGCCGGAGCTTCGGGAACCGGCGCCGGGACACTTTCGCCGCTGGGGGCGGGCGCCCAGCTAGTCGGCTGGACCCCCACGACCGATGGCCTCACCAGGGTGTCCGCCGGGGGCAACCGCCACGGGCTTCCCATTGCCGTGCTGCGGCTGCACCAACCGGTCCCCTTCGGTGCAAGACCAGCGACCCCGGCCCGATGTGGCTCGCCGGATCCCGGCAGGAGAGTGACGGTCGCCGGCCCCAGACCATGGCTCGCCGAGGTCGTCGGGGCGGACGACGCGACCGGTTGGGGAGTCAGGCTGAGGCCGGTGCCGGGTCAGTGGTACGACGGCTGTTGCTTCGCCGGCAACGCTGTGCTCGGTGAGACGAGCGACGGGGTCATTGGCATTGTCGTCGAGGTCGAGACATGGGGAGGGATGCCGCGCGTCGTCATGGTGCCGACGGAGGCCATCGCCCACCACCTGCCGGATCTGTCCTGGGATCTCGGGTCGTCGGACGGCGGCGGCGCCGACCAGGTGACAGTGCTCGACTTTGGCATCAAGCTCTCATCGCTCCCCATCATGGAGACGGAGGCACGCCGGAACGAGATCGTCAAGTCGTTGCGTCCGGACATCGGCGCGGTGGTTGCCCGCCATTCGGAACGCCGGCTCGACGTGGTCTCGATGGTTCGGACCTGCCTGAACTACCCGCAGGGCTTGGAGGAATTGCTGCGCATCGTTCAGGCTTTGGAAGGCGATTCGCGCCACATGCACCGCGTCGTGAACCTTCTCCCAAGGCTCGACCTCGAAAGCTGACCCCGGGTGAGCCTCGCTGGCAGAGCGGGCCTCGCTGGCAGAGCGGGCCTCGCTGGCAGAGCGGGCCTCGCCGGCCGGGTGAGCCTCGCCGGCCGGATGCGCGTCAGTACAGGGCCGTCGGAAGATTGAACGCCATAGCGATGCCGCGCAACTCCTCGTCGGACAACCCTTCGCCGCGGCCACCAGAGGCCAGGTTGAGGTGCTCGTACAGCGCAGCGGTCTCTGTGTACTCGATCAGATCGGCCGCTCTGGTGACGCAGGCGTCCGAGCGGGCCATGACACCGTGTTTGCTCCACACGACGATGCGGTGGTCGCGCAGCCCTCGCACGGTCGCCGCCATCAGCTGCGGTGACCCCGGCAGCAGGTACGGCAGGACAGCGATCCCCTCCGGCAGGTTGACCAGGGTTTCCGGCTCCCAGCGCAGCAACCGCCTGGTCAGCGTTTCCCCACTGCGGTACTCCGGAATGTGGCTCAGCAGGGTGGTCCTTGGCGGCTGGGCGTGGATCAGTGCGCTGAAGTTGGTGCCGGTCCGCTGCACCTGGTCGGCGTGGACCGAAAGGTGGGAGTTAAGCTCGCTGGTCAACCGGGCGAAACGCCGGCTGGGTGATGTCAGCAGGGTCGCCGTCCGGCCGTCGGCCCCAACGACGACCGCGCCGAGATTGGCCGCCGGGTCATCTGCGATCTCGCGCAGCCGCTGCCCGCTGCCGGTGACGATGATGGTGTGGCCGGCCAGCGCCGGGACCGGGTCCGGCAGGTCGAAGGGTTCGCTGAGCTGGAAAGCGTGACGCATCTCGATCGGCCAACCACAACAGACTGAGATGTTCCCCGCAGCCCCCTCGCACGCCGAGATGGCCGCCATCGTACGGCCGGCTCGCCCGATGTCGCCCAGCAGCGAACCACAGTCGGGATACGGCTGATCGATTGACATGATCGCTCGCTTTCCATTCGCTTGGATCGGTCCGAGCCCGCAGATGGCCAGATATATGAAACGTTTCAAGGGGCTTAGATTACGCTGTCTCAGAATCAGAGGTCAAGGCCCATCAGGCCACGGTGACGCGGGGTCAGGAGATTCGCCGGATACGTCCCGCATAGCGGGCTTCCAATGCCTGATTGTGCTCGTCACCCCCTGGAACATTGACGGAACGATAGATCGGCGGGCACGCCCCCTCCGCAAGCAGCAGTCCAACAGCGGTAACCACCAGTTGCTGAGTCAGGATCGCCCCGGTGATCGACGAGACGGCGCCGACAGCGCCGCCGCCGGGCAGGGGGAGAACAGCGTCGCCGAGCGGCGCTCCGTTGTCGAGGACGACATCCGCAAGGTCCGCCAGTCGCTTCCCGCACCGGTGCCTCGGCACGACAGCGCGGGTGTGCGCCAGCGACGTCACCGCGATCAGGTCGTGCCCGTGTTCCTTCACCAGAAGAGCCAGCTCGATGACAGCTCCGTTGACCCCGGAGTTGGACGTCAGCACGAACATGTCCCGCTCGGAGACACCAGCCAGTTCATACAGCCGCTTGGCGATGGTCGGATCCCGTTCCAGCCCCGGGTCTGCCAGGATTGCCGGATCTGCCCCTCCGGCGAGGACCAGGTCCCGCAGGGCGATGCGGTTGGCGGGGATCAGTCCGCCGGCCCGACCAGCGATCTCCATGGACAGCGCCTCGGAGTGCCCGGACCCAAATGCCTGGATGACTCCCCCACGCTGGACCGCCGTGGCGATGAGCGAGGCGCCGCGGGCAACCGCCCCTTCCTGGGGCATGATCACCCGCTGAATGACCGCCTGCACCGTCGCGAGGAAGCCTGCCGCGGTGGGCGCTTCCCCGACCAGATCTCCAGTCGCTTCCGGCAACACCATCGCGCAACGTTATCCCGAGACGGGCGGTAGGGGGCCTGCCACCCGCGAAATCTGACGACGATCCCCAGAGATCGGGCTACTGTCGATGCCCTGGGCTTCCGTTGACGCCCCGGGCTACCATCGACGCCCCACGATACAGGGATCGATGCTCCGGCAGCCCGAATCGACTGAGCCGCCCAGGTTCGACACCGAGGGGACGGACCAGCAGATGGACAGGTTCGAATACCGCAGCAACGCCCTCTGGTGTGAGGAGGTACCGCTGGCGGCCATCGCGGCGGGCTTCGGCACGCCAACCTACGTCTACTCCACGGACACGTTGATCGACCACTACCAGCGATTCGTCAAGGCCTTCGACGCGATCCGCCCGCTGATCTGCTTCTCCGCGAAAGTGCTGAGCAATGTGCACCTGCTCCGGCTGCTGGGACGCCAGGGTGCCGGCATCGATGCGGTCAGTGGAGGCGAGATGTATCGCGCCATCCTCGCCGGAGTCGCGCCGGAGCGCATCGTTCTAGCCGGGGTCGGCAAGTCACCAGAAGAGCTGCGAGAGGCGGTGCGCCTGGGGATCCGATGCGTCAACGTCGAATCCGAGGCGGAAATGGACCTGCTCTCCCGGATCGCCGCTGAGGAGGGCAGACAACCACGGGTCGCCATCCGCGTCAATCCCGATGTGGCACCAGATCACCGCACCCCGACCCAGACCACGACCGGCACCCGGGGCGGCAAGTTCGGCGTCGATCTCGAGTGTGCCGCGGAGCTCTTCCGCCGCACCGCTGGCGACCGGAGTCTTCGGGTTGAGGGCTTCCACATCCATCTCGGTAGCCCGATCTTCGATCCTGCAACGTACGCGGTCGCCCTCGACCGCCTGCTGGAGCTGGTCAAGGAGGTCGAAACCAGCCATAGGGCAGTCGCGACTATCGATATCGGTGGTGGCTTCCCCGCGGAGTACACCGATCGCAGCGCCCCGGGGTGGGACGACTACGCCGGGGCCATCGTCCCCAGGCTGGAGCCTTTCACGCGTCGCGGCGGGCAAGTGATCATTGAACCCGGCCGGACGATCGCGGCCAACGCCGGAGTACTACTCACGACCATCCGCTATCTGAAGCGGTCCGGCGATCGGAATCTCGCCGTGCTCGACGCCGGCATGACCCACCTCATGCGGGCCGCGCTGTACGACAGTTACCACTTCATGTGGCCGGTGACCCCAGCAGGGCAAATCATGCCGGCCTCGCGTGATCAGCCTTGGACTGACGGGCTGATCGAGTACGACGTCGTCGGCCCGATCTGCGAGTCGACCGACTATCTCGCAAGGGGGCGGGCCATGCCCCCGCTGGGAGCGGGCGACCAGATCGCGATCTTCACCACTGGGGCCTACGGCATGACCATGACGAGCAACTACAACAGCCAACTCCGCCCCGCCGAGGTACTCGTCGAGGGCGATCAGGTACGCCTCATCCGGTGCCGTGAGACCTACGAAGACCTTGTCGCATTCGAACTCCTCGATTCCGACATTCCATAATTACTATCTCGATAGATGAACAGAGCGACATACGACCAGACATGCAGCGGCTGGGTCTGGCGCAGCCTGGCAGCCGATCCACGAGCCACGCCCCAGGGATGATCGGCTGGTGGAACGTCCCACGATCCCCCTCCGGCCAGCCACTGGTTGAAGCACAGTCGGATGCACAGCCAATGACACAGCCACAGGCCTGTGGCATGATCTGCGCATGGGACGCAACGTGACGCTAACCCTGGACCCGGACGTGCTGGCTGGCGCAAAAGCCCTCGCCGAGGCTGAGGGGGTGCCGCTGTCGACCTGGCTTGCCGCCAAGGTCCGTCAGGAGGTGCGAGCCCACAACGCGAGGGCCTACGCCACCTGGTGGGGGCAGAACAGCAACTCGCACCCAGAGACGGTCGCCTTCGATCAGGCCGTCGCCGGGACAACCTCGTCGAGTTGGACCGGATCCGAGTGGTGAGACAAGGTGAGATCTATGACCTCGTCGTCGGTGGCGGTCGCTTTCGAGTAGTGGTGATCTCCGCCGATCACCACATAGCGACCGGACATCCGCCCCTGTGCGCGCCGCTCCTGCGGACGTCTCTCGCGTTCGACCTTCGGCCATACGTCGTAACGTTGACTGACACCGACTCGGTCGGGGGCGTAGTCCAGGTCGGCAAGCTTGCCGCCGTCGCGATTCCCCCGGGCGTTGCGCCCGTCGGGATGGTGTCCGGTGCCTCGATGCAGCGCATCATCAGCGCTGTGGGTGAGTTGCTTCGGGACTGAGTCGTGCCGCTGAACGGCAACGACAGCCGTTCACCTCACCGTGAACCCCAGTAACGCGATGCCCCGATGCCGCGCCGTGCCGGGGTGAACTGGTCGAGGGCAGCGCGGTGGTGCCGGCATGGCCAACGGTTACCACAGGTACGGCAGCGGCATGGCAACAGCCATCGACGCCACCCATGCTGGGTCATAGGAACATGCTGGCTCAGAATGTGATACGGATCATCCATAGTCGCCCCCATCACGCCTCGACAACGCCGATCACGCCTTGGTGGCGAGGAACAGCCGTATCCCCCCGCCACACACCGCCCGGCGCATCATGCCGCGGCCGGGCACTGCGGGGCCTGCCAGCATGTCGTTCCGTGGCTGGATCCGCTGCGGCAATTGACAGTACTGTCACCATACTGGCCAGACGTGCCGTCCTGCCTCGCCGCGCCGGATCGCAAGCCTGC